>DASSUE010000442.1:0-7386 GCA_035707305.1 Gemmatimonadales bacterium | reverse complement strand
CTCGGCTACATCCCCGACCGGCCCTTCGTGTACGACAAGCTGACCGGGGTGGAGTTCCTTCGTTTCGCCGCGGCGCTCTATGGTCAGCAGGACGCGGCCGTCGAGCGGCGGATCGACGAGCTGCTCGAGCTCTTCGAGCTGACGCCCTGGAAGCACGAGCTGACGGAGTCATACAGCCACGGCATGCGGCAAAAGCTCGTCATCGCCAGCGCGCTGGTGCACCGGCCGGACGTGATCGTGGTCGACGAGCCGATGGTGGGGCTTGATCCCAAGGGAGCGCGACTGCTCAAGGACCTCTTCCGTCAGTTCGTGGACCGGGGTGGGACGGTGCTGATGAGCACCCATACACTGGAGGTGGCGGAAGCCGTTTGCGACCGGCTGGCGATCATGCACCGCGGCCGGCTCCTGGCGCTGGGCACCCTGGATGAGATGCGGGAGCAGACCGCAGCCGGCGATTCGAGCCTCGAAGAACTGTTCCTGCGGCTCACGGGTGGGCGGCGCGAAGGACAGCTCGACACCGCCCTCGACGGTTGACGTGAGCTTCTTCCGCAAGTATCGCGGCCCCGGCTTCTGGATCGTGCTGGCGCCCAAGTGGCGGAGCGCGCTGGCCCGCGTGCGCCGGCAGCGAGCCGACGCCGGCCCGAAAGGCGCCGTGCTGGCGCTCCTCGGACTCGTGTTCTGGGGCACCGCATTCGGGATCGTGTTCCGGGTACTGCGCTACTTCAAGGGCGTGGAAGACATTGGCAGCCTGCTCGCCGCCAAGCTCTTGAGCCTGTCGTTCCTCGCGTTCGGATCCATCCTCCTGCTGTCCAACCTGATCACCGCGCTGTCGAGCTTCTTCCTCGCGAAGGACCTCGACTTCATGGCGTCGACACCGGTGCACTCGGTGCGGTTCTACTTCGCCAAGCTGGTCGAAACGACGCTTCACTCGTCCTGGATGGTGGCGCTCCTGGCCGTGCCGATTCTCACGGCGTACGGCATCGTGTACGACGGCGGGCCGTTCTACCCGGTGATCGCGCTGGCCGCATTCCTCCCGCTGCTTGCCATCCCGGCCGTAATCGGCTCCGCCTGCACCCTGTTGCTGGTGACGGTCGTCCCCGCCCGCCGGGCGAAGGAGCTGCTGAGTCTGGTCGCGGTCGGCGCCGCCGCGGCGCTGGTTCTCCTGTTCCGGGTGGCGCAGCCGGAGCAACTGGTCCGACCGGAGGGGTTCCGGTCGCTGGCCGAATTCATCGCCGTGCTCCAGGCCCCGGCCAACCCCCTGCTGCCGACGGAATGGGCGTCGCGCCTGATCATGAATTGGCTGCTGCGAATCGCGGACCCCCAGCCTCCGATCCTGCTCTGGAGCGTCGCGATCGTCTCCTGCGTGGCGGGCGCCTTCCTGCATCGGGCGATCTACCGGCAGGCGTACTCCAAGGCGCAGGAAGGCGCCCGGCTCAGCGCGGGCAGCGGTGGATTGACTCGGGGGCTGGCCTGGGCGCTCAGCCCGCTGCCGGCCGCCCGGCGCGAGTTCCTGCTCAAAGACACGCGGTTGTTCTTCCGCGATCCTACTCAGTGGGGCCAGCTCATCCTGCTCGGTGTGCTGGTGGTCGTCTACTTGTTCAACATCCAGGCGCTGCCGCTGTTCAGTGGGGAGCAAGTCCCGGCGCATATCGTGACGATGGTCGTGTTCCTCAACCTCGGGCTGGCCGGGTTCGTCCTGGCCGCGATCGCCGCGCGGTTCCTCTTTCCATCGGTCTCGCTGGAGGGCCGGCAGATGTGGCTGCTGCGCTCCAGTCCGCTCGACGTCCGCGCGATGTTCTGGAGCAAGTACTGGATCGGGACCGCGCCGCTACTGCTGCTGGCGCTCGCGATCACCCTGGTGACCAACGTCATCCTGCGGGCCTCACCCTTCATGATGCTGGTGAGCGTGACCACCATGGTGCTGTTCACGCTGGCCGCGAGTGCGCTCGCCCTGAGCTTCGGGACCTATTTTCCTCGATTCGACAGCGAGAACGCGGCGCAAATCCCGACCAGCTTTGGCGGCCTGGTGTACATGATGGCCAGCGTGTTACTGCTGGGCGTCATCATCATGGTCGAGGCCGGAGCGGTGGCGGCGGCGATTCGACGGGAGCACGCCGGCCGTCCCCTCGACCTGGGTTTGGCGGAGCTGATGCCGCTGGTGTGGGTCGCCCTGCTGTGCGCGTCCGCCACCCTGACCTCGCTCCGGCTCGCGCTGGTGCGGATGCGCGGCATGGAGCTGTGAGCGTCACTCTCACCCGGCTCGACGACGTACACAGCCCAGAGCTGGGCAACCGCCGCGACGTGCTCATCGCCCTGCCGCCGTCGTATGCCGAGGGCGACCGGCACTATCCGGTGGTCTACATGCAGGACGGGCAGAACCTGTTCGACCCGGCCACGAGCTTCGCCGGCGACTGGGCCCTGCTCGACACGCTCGCCCAGCACGGGGCTTCGGGACTGGAGGCAATCGTGGTGGGCATCCCGAACATGGGGAACGAGCGGAAGGACGAATACGGCCCGTTCCCCGACGTCCGCCATGGCGGCGGCCGCGGCGAAGCGTACGGACGCTTCCTGGTGCGGACCCTCAAACCGCTGGTGGACCGCGAATTTCGAACCCGCCCCGAGCGGGCTCACACCGCCGTCGTGGGGTCGTCGCTGGGCGGACTGGTGAGCTTGTACGCTTTCCTCGCGTATCCCGAGACCTTCGGGGCGGTCGCGGCGCTCAGCCCCTCACTCTGGTTCGCACGCGGCGCCATCTTCCGCTGGGCGCGGCCCCGCCGGATAGGCGGCGGCCGCGTGTATCTCGACGCCGGCGCGCGCGAGCCGCCGCGGACGATCCGCGACGCCCGGCGCATGCGCGAGCTGCTCATTGCAAAGGGCTACGTCTTCGGCGTGTCCTTGCGGTACGTCGAAGATCCCGAGGGCGGTCACGACGAGGCGTCGTGGGCGCGCCGATTTCGGTCGGCCTTTCCGTTCCTGGTGGCGGGACGTCCGATCCACGAGGGAGCCGGTGATGCGGCGTGAGCATCATGCATGGGAGAGCCCGGCTCTGTGGGGGCGGCGGATGGAGCTCCTGGTCTTCGGCCACGGCGGCGCCCGCGTCGTCGTGTACCCCTCGTCCATGGGCAGCTTCTTCGAGTGGGAAGACCGCGGGATGATCGAGGCCCTGGGCGAGCACCTGGAGCAAGGCTGGCTCCAGTTGTTCTGCGTCTCGAGCGTGGACTCCGAGAGCTGGTACGGGAAGTGGCGGCGTCCGCACGACCGCGCGGAGTGGCAGGATCGATACGACCGCTACATCCGCGACGAGTTGCTCCCGCTGAGCACCCATCTCAACCCCAATCCGTTTCTGATCACCACGGGCGCGAGCTTTGGCGCCTATCACGCGATGAGCTTCGCCCTCCGGCACCCCGACCTGGTGAGCCGGGCGCTCGGCATGAGCGGGCTCTACGACATCAAGCAGCAGACCGACGGCTATTCGGACGAGCTGGTATACCTCCACAATCCCTGCGATTTCATCCAGCACGAGCACGACCCGGCCCGGCTCGCGCTCCTCCGCCGGCTCGACATCATTCTCGCCGTCGGCCGGGACGACGGACTGCGCGCGAACAACGAGTATTTCTCGGGCGTGTTGTGGAGCAAGCAGATCGGCAACGCGCTCCGGATCTGGGACGGCTGGGCGCACGACTGGCCGTGGTGGCGGCAGATGGTGGTGGCGTACATCGGTGGTCATGATTAGCGCAGTCTGACGAGGAGTCGTTGCATGGCGCCAAAGCGGGTCGGGCTCGTGGTCGGGCGGGAGTGGTCCTTCCCGCCGGCCTTCATCGAAGAAGTTGCGCGGCGGAAAGCGGATGTCGTGGCGGAGTACGCCACGCTGGGGGCGCCGCGCATGGAGGATCCTCCGCCCTACGACGTGCTGATCGACCGGATCTCGCACGAGGTGCCGTTTTACCGCACCTACCTCAAGCACGCGGTGCTGCACGGCACCACGGTGGTGAACAATCCGTTCATGTGGAGTTCTGACGACAAGTTCTTCGGCGCGACCCTGGCGCATTCCCTGGGGATCGCGAGCCCGAAGACCGTGGTGCTGCCCAACAAGGAGTACGTGCCGGGCATCAAGCACGACGAGAGCCTCCGCAACCTCATCTATCCGTTGGACTGGCACGCGATCGTCGAGCACGTGGGGATGCCCTGCATCCTCAAGGACGCCCACGGCGGCGGCTGGAAGGAGGTCTACGTCTGCCACTCGCTGGAGGAACTACTTCACCATTACAACGGCTCCGGGCGGCTCACGATGATCGTGCAGGAGTTCATCCGCTGGGAGCAGTTTGTGCGCTGCCTCTGCATCGGCCGGGAACACGTCCTCCCGATGAAGTACGATCCCCGGGAGCGGCGGTACATCGTGGAGCATGCCCACCTCTCGCCCGAGCTGGGGAAGCGCATCGTGCACGACTCCCTGACGCTGGTGCGCGCGCTGGGCTACGACATGAACTCGATGGAATGGGCGGTTCGGGATGGGATTCCGTATGCGATCGACTTCATGAATCCCGCGCCCGACATGGACATCAACTCGCTCACACCCGAGTATTTCCAGTGGACGGTGCAGCACATGGCCGACGTGGCGGTGAAGCTCGCGACGACGCCGCGGCCGCCGCCGCCGGCGGGCTGGGCCAGGTTTCTCGCAGGCGCAACCCGGTGACAAAATCGGATGCGGCGGTAGCAGCCTACCACGCCGGTCTCACCGACGAGTCGGCGGCGGAATCCGCCGCCTGGCTCGAGGCGCGCCTGGCGGAGCGCGGTCTCATGTTCGGCGACCGACCGCTCTGCACCGTGCTCCGTCCCCGATTCCTGTCGCCGGCCCAATACGCCTCGCTTCGCAGCCAGCTCGGCCCCCTCCTCCGTGCGTTCGCCAAGGCGAACGCCGCCGCGCTCGAGGATCCCGCCCTGCTCGCCCAGTTCGGGCTGGAGAGCTGGGAGGAGACGATGCTCCGGACCCTCCCTCCGAGCCGGACCGCCACCCCGCTGTCCCGAATCGATGCGTTCTTTACCGCGGGTGAGGGCGGCCTCAAGGTCACCGAGTACAACGCCGAGACGCCCGCGGGGGTGGCGTACAGCGACGCGCTCGCCGAGCTCTTCCTCGCGCTCCCGGTGGCGCGAACGTTCCAGCGCCGGTGGCGCATGGTGCCGATGCCGGGCCGGCACAGCGTGCTCGACGTGCTGGTCGAGGCACACCTTGAGCGCTTCGGCCGCGGCGAAGCGGTTTCGATCGCGATCGTAGATTGGCGGGACGTGCCCACCCAGAGCGAATTCCGGCTGTTCCAGGAATATTTCTGCCGCCTTGGCGCGGCGTGCGTGATCGCCGATCCGGACGAGCTCGAGTATCGGAACGGGCGGGTCTACGCCAGCGGGGCAGCGGTGACGGTGGTGTACAAGCGTGTGCTGCTCGCCGAACTCGTGGCACGCGGTGGGCTCGACCATCCGCTGGTCCGCGCGGTGCGAGACGGCGCGGTCGCGATGGTGGATTCCTTTTACTGCAAGCCGCTCCACAAGAAGGCCAGCCTCGCGGTGCTGAGCGATGAGCGCAACGCCCGCCTCTTCAGCGCGGACGAGCGCAAGGCGATCGCACGCTTGGTTCCATGGACCCGACGGGTCGAGGAGCGGCGCACCCGCTTCGGCCGCCGCACCGTCGATCTGGTGCCGTTCGTGCTCGCAGGCCGGGAGCAGCTGGTGCTCAAGCCCAACGACGACTACGGCGGCGCGGGAGTCGTCCTCGGATGGACGGTCGGTGACGCCGAGTGGGAACAGGCCACCCGCGAGGCGCTGACCCGGCCGTACGTGGTACAACAGCGGATCGACCTGCCGTCGGAGACCTATCCCACGGTGGTCCAGGGACGAGTCCATTTCGGAAGCCGTATCGTCGATGTCGCGCCCTATGCGTACGATATGAGCCGGGTGGACGGTTGTCTCTCGCGGGTGTCCACCGATCCACTGGTGAATGTCACCGCCGGCGGCGGGTCCACCGTGCCGACGTTCGTGGTTGAGGAGAGATAAGCACATGAAGCCGCCCAGCCTGACGATCGGTATCGAGGAAGAGTACCAGATCATCGACCCGGCCACGCGAGAGCTTCGCTCCTACATCACCGAGATCCTCAAGGAGGACTCGGTAGTGCTGGGCGAGGTAAAGCCGGAGCTCCACCAGTCGATGGTGGAGATCGGCACCAAGGTTTGTCATACGCCGGCTGACGTCCGGGCGGAGCTGGTGCGTCTCCGCCGGGTGGTCATGGATCTGGCCGGCAAGAATGGGCTCAAGATCGCCGCGGCGGGAAGCCACCCGTTTTCGTCCTGGATCACGCAGGAGATCACGCCGCTGGAGCGCTACAGCGGCGTGAAGCAGGACCTGCAGGAGCTGGCGCAGCGACTGCTGATCTTCGGCACCCACGTCCACATCGGCATCGAAGACAAGGAATTCATGATCGATGCGATGAACGTGTCGCGCTACATGCTGCCGCACGTGCTGGCGCTGACCACGAGCTCACCCTTCTGGAACGGGCGGAACACCGGGCTCAAGTCGTACCGCAGCGTGATCTTCCGGGGGTTTCCCCGCACCGGCGTGCCACGGACGCTGGCCTCGTGGGGCGAGTTCGTGCAGCTGGTCGAGACGATGGTGGGGACCAACTGCATCCCCAACGCGTCCAAGATCTGGTGGGACGTCCGCCCCAGCTGGAGCTATCCCACGCTCGAGTTCCGGATCTGCGACGTGTGCACCCGGGTGGACGAGGCCGTGTGCATCGGCGCCATCTTCCAGGCGATTATCTGGAAGCTCTGGAAGCTCAGGCACGACAACCTGACCTTTCGGGTGTATCCGGCCGCGCTGGTGGAAGAGAACAAGTGGCGTGCCGTCCGCTATGGGCTCGATGGCAAGCTCATCGACTTCGGCAAGAGCAAGGAGCTCCCCGCGCGCGACCTCATTCGCGAGCTGCTCGAGTGGTTCATCGGCGACGTGCTCGACGAGCTCGGCAGCCGGAAGCAGGTCGAGTACGCGTTTCGCATTCTGGACGAGGGGTCCAGCGCGGATCGCCAGCTCGCCACCTGGAAGCGGACAGGAGACATCAAGGCCGTGGTCGACCAGCTGATTCAAGAGACCGCGGAGGGCGTGGCGTGATCCGTGCAGCACTGGGGGAACCGCATAGATCACGGCAGCGTTAGGGGAAAATCGGGAGACTCATGCGCATCCCGCAGCATGGTCCACCGCGCGGTTCCGACGCTCTGAAGGGGAGCGACACCAGCATGCAGCTTCGGCGTCCGGTCATCGGCATTCCGACCCAGACCCTGCAGGCCATCGAGGGTATTCCCGCGTCGTTGCCCGCGTCGTGGGTGATGAATCAGCGGTAC
>DASSUE010000441.1:0-4626 GCA_035707305.1 Gemmatimonadales bacterium | reverse complement strand
CCGTCGGTGGGGCAGAAGCGGGCCGGCGCGGCGAAGTGGCTGTGGCAGCGCGGGCAGCGGCGGTTTTTCAATCCCGAAACCGGTTCCGTCCGTCCGTCTTGGCGCGGTACAGGTGGGTGTCGGCGAGCTGCAGCAGGGTCTGGCCGTCGCTGACTCGCTCGTCGGGATAGGAGGCCATGCCGATGCTGATGGTGACCCGCACCCGGTTGTTTTCCTCGCCGAACTCGTGTGTGGCCACACGGCGTAGAAGACGCTCGGCGAAATTACGCGACTCAGGCGTGGTGGTTTCGGGCAGGAGCACGACGAATTCCTCTCCGCCGTACCGTGCCACCACGTCCACGGACCGGAGCTCCCGGCGCAGCAGCGTCGCCAGTTGCTTGAGCACGACGTCGCCGACCAGGTGGCCGTGGGTATCGTTGATCTGTTTGAAGTTGTCGATGTCGATCATCAGCGCCGTGAGCCGAGCCGCGTAGCGGGCGGCCCGATCCATTTCCTGCTCCAGCTTCTCCATCAGCGCACGGCGGTTGTACACCCCGGTGAGCGGATCGGTCTCGGCGAGCTGCCGCATCTCTTCCACGCCCAGTACCGCGTGCTCCAGATCGTAGGCCTTCTCGAGCGCCGCGACCGCGGAACGGATGACCTGCACCGAGAAGTCCAGGTCGTTCTCGTTGAGCGCGCTGCTTTCACCCGTGGTCCGGAGAAAGAACACCCCTGCCGGCCGCTCCTTCAGGTTGAAGCGCACGCAGATGGCCGATCGGGTGGGCACCGGGCGGCCTTCGGCCAGCCAGGCATCGCGGACCTCGTGGTACAGCGGATCGGTGCGGACATCCCGCACCAGCACCGTGTCCCCGGTCTCGAGACAATGGCGGATCTCCGGGTACCGGCGCAGGTCCACCGGAAGGTTGCGCAACATCGGGTTCTCGTACGCCGCGACGACGGTCGCCTGGTGGTCGTCGGGCCCCGCGAGGAGGATGGAGCAGCGGGAGATGTTGAGCGCGTGGGCCACGCGCCGCACCAGGATCTGATAGATCTCGTCGGCCTGGAGCGCGGAGGTGACCTCATGGAGGATATCCACCATCGCCGACCGGTCGCGCGCCACCGACCGCGCCGAGTTGAGCTCGCGACCCATGCGGAGGTGCGCCTTCACCCGGGCCAGGAGCTCACGCTGCTTGAATGGCTTGGGAATGAAATCGCTGGCCCCGAGCCCGAGCGAACGCACTGTCGCGTCCTCGGGAGGCATCGACGAGATCATGAGCACCGGAAGGTCGCGGAAGCGGTCGTCCGCCTTCACCCGCTGGAGGAGTTGCAGCCCGTCGACCCGCGGCATCATGATGTCGAGCAGCAGGAGATCGTAGGTGTCGTCCTGCAGCTGTTCGAGCAGCCGGTCACCGCCGGGCACGGTGGTCACGTCGTACCCGTTCTCGCGCAGAATGAACGCGAGCGTGAACGAGACGGCGGGATCGTCGTCGGCGATCAGGATCTTGCCCGAATGGCTCATGCGCGCTGTCCTACGCGTCCGCTCCGGGTGCAACCTCCTCGGCTTCCTCCGCGCCAGTCTCGTCCTCCTTCACCACGCGGGCCACGTCCTGGACTGCATCGCCCGCCTCGAGGTTCATGACCTTGACGCCCTGGGTGTTGCGCCCAATGACCCGGATGCCCTCGACCGGCACCCGGATGATCACGCCGTGTTTCGTGATCATCATGAGCTCGTCGTCGGGAAGCACTTCCTTGAGGGCCACCAGTGGGCCGGTCTTGTCGGTCACCTTGAAGGTGATGATGCCCTTGCCGCCGCGCCGCTGCACCCGGTACTCCGACAGCTCCGACCGCTTGCCGTAGCCGTGCTCACTCACCACGAGGATGGTGGAGTCGCGCCGCACCACCACCATGCCGATCACGGCGTCGCCCTGGTCGAGCTCGATGCCCTTCACCCCGGTCGTGGCGCGGCCCATGTCGCGGACGTCACCCTGGTGGAACCGGATGCTCATCCCCTGGGTGGTAGCGAGGATGATGTCGCTGTTGGCGTCGCAGACCTGCACGTCGATCAGCTCGTCGCCTTCCTCGATGTTGATGGCCCGGATGCCGCTGGCCCGCACGTTCCCGTACTCGGACAGCAATGTCTTCTTCACGGTACCCTGTCGGGTGGCGAAGATGAGGCACTCGCTCTCGGCGAACTCCTTGACCCGCACCAGCGCCGCGATGGCCTCATTCGGCTTCATCCCGATGCAGTGCACGATCGGCTTGCCCCGCGCGGCACGGCTGGCCTGCGGGATCTCGTGCACCTTGAGCCAGTACGCCTGACCCGTATTCGCGAAGAACATCAGGTAGTCGTGGGTGCTGGCGATGAACAGGTGCTCCACCCAGTCGTCGGCCTTGAGATCGGCGCCGTTGAGGCCACGGCCGCCCCGCCGCTGGCGGCGGAACTGTGACACGGGAATGCGCTTGATGTAGCCCGAATGCGAGATGGTGACGACCATGTCCTCTTGGGCGATCAGATCCTCAACCGTGAACTCGCCCTGGTCGGCCACGATCTCGGTGCGCCGGTCGTCGCCGAACTTCTCGGCGATCTCGTCCATCTCATCCTTGAGAATCCCCATCCGCTTGGGCTTGGATGCCAGGATGCTCTTGAGCTCCTTGATGGTCGCCCGCACTTCCTTGAGCTCGGCCTCGAGCTTTTCGATCTCGAGCCCGGTAAGCTTGGCGAGCCGCATGTTCAAGATGGCATCGCTCTGCTTCTCCGAGAGACCGAACCGCTTGCGGAGCCGCGCGTCGGCATCGGGCACGTCCTTCGACTTCTTGATGACCTCGACCACCTCGTCGATGTTGTCGACGGCGATCTTGAGACCCTCGAGGATATGCTCGCGGGCCTCGGCTGCGTCGAGGTCGAACCGGGTGCGCCGGACAACGATGTTGTGCCGGTGCTCCACGAAGCGCTCGAGCAGCTGCTTGAGGTTCATGACCTTCGGTGCGCCGTGGTCGAGCGCCAGCATGATGACGCCGAAGGTGGACTGCATCGCGGTGTGCTTGTACAGCTGGTTCAACACGACGTTCGGGTTCACGTCGCGCTTGAGCTCGATGACGACCCGCATGCCGTCCTTGTCGGATTCGTCGTTCACTCCGCTGATGCCTTCGATCTTCTTCTCGGCGGCGAGCTCCGCGATCGACCGGACCAGGTTCTCCTTGTTCACCTGGTAGGGGATCTCGGTCACCACGATCTGCGAGCGTCCGGTCGACTCCTTTTCCTCGATCTGGGCTCGCGCGCGCATGACCACGCGCCCGCGGCCGTTCTCGTAGGCCTCCTTCACCCCCTCGCGGCCGTAGATGTACCCGCCGGTGGGGAAATCCGGACCCTTGATGATCTTGCGCAGCTCGCCGATGGTCGCGTCGGGGTTGTCGATCAACAGCTGGACGGCCTTGGCCACCTCCCGCAGGTTATGCGGGGGAATGTTGGTCGCCATGCCCACGGCGATGCCGCTGGATCCGTTCACCAGCAGATTCGGGATCTTGCTCGGCAGGACCGTCGGCTCGCGCAGTCGATCATCGAAGTTCGGCTGGAAATCGACCGTGTTCTTGTCGATGTCCTCCAGCATCGCGATGGCGACTGGCGTGAGTCGCGCCTCGGTGTAACGGTACGCCGCCGCGGGATCGCCGTCGACCGAGCCGAAGTTTCCCTGTCCATCGATCAGCGGGTAGCGGAGCGAGAACTCCTGGACCATCCGGACCAGCGCATCGTAGACCGATCCATCGCCGTGCGGGTGATACTTACCGAGCACATCGCCGACCACCGTCGCCGACTTCTTGTACGCGCGCCCGGGCACCAGACCCAGCTCGTTCATCGCGTACAGGATTCGCCGGTGGACCGGCTTGAGCCCGTCCCGAACGTCTGGCAACGCGCGGGACACGATGACGCTCATCGAATAGTTGATGAACGACTGCTGCATCTCCTCCTCGATGAGGCGGGGAAGGATGCGCTCGCGGGTATCGGGTCCGCTCATAGGTGTGGGTCCATCGGTCGGACTGTTGGGGGCCGGATGCACGCCGGCGAAGAGCCCCCAAATATAGTCCGATGCGGGTCCCCCGAGCAACCGTGGGCTCGGGTCTCAACTGTTTGTGAAATAATGGATTAGACAGGCGCGCGAGCGGCGCCGGCCCGGGATCTACCGCCGCGTGGAACCTCGGCGGTCCGCGAGACGGAGCGCCGGGGGCTCGGGCTGACGAGCGAGGTAGACGGTGCCGCTGCCCCGGCCGACCACTGGCCCTGGCCGCGGGGCCACCACGCGGCCGAGTGGCTCGCCGTGCGGGTCCCACAGCAGTTCGGCTCCGAGCGCTGCTTCCAGGCTTTTCATCGTCTACGCTCCAGGGGCGGTCTTCATCTGAGACGCCTCGAATCGCCAAGCGGTTGCGTGGCGCAGGGCGCGCAACCCTTCGATCCCGGGGAGTGTCACAGCTTCGACGCCGGAGGAACCTTGGACCTTGGAGCCCGGTGGACGACCGTACCCTGATCGCCCGCGTGCTCGCCGGCGAACCGACAGCCGAGCGCGCGTTGTACGACGCGCATGTCGATCGTGTCTTTCGCCTGGTCTATCGCCTCGCAGGCGACCGGGATCGGGCCGAGGACTACACTCAGGA
>DASSUE010000440.1:0-7659 GCA_035707305.1 Gemmatimonadales bacterium | reverse complement strand
GCGCGTGGAGTCGGTAGGGCAGATCGATGAACCGCTTGACGTCTTGCCTGGCGCGCGCCGGCCGGACGCGCACGGGTGCGGTCAGATGACCTCCAGCTCCCGGCCGATGCGGGCGAAGACGTCCAGCGCGTAGTCGATCTGTTCGAAGGTGTGTGTCGCCATAAGGCTGGTGCGCAGTCGGCACTGGCTGGGCGGCACCGCCGGCGGGGCCACCGGATTGGTGAACACACCCGCGTCGAACAGCTTGCGCCAGAAGAGGAACGTCTTCTCCATTGGGCCGATGAGCACCGGGACGATCGGGGTCTCGGTCGGTCCGATGTCATAGCCCAGCTGGCGGAACCCGTCCTGGAGACGCCGTGTGTTCGCCCAGAGCCGCTCGCGCCGCCCCGGCTCGCGCTGCAGCACCTCGAGCGCGGCCAGCACACCCGCGGTATTCGCCGGTGGCAGCGAGGCGGTGAACATCAGCGGTCGGCTGTGATGGCGGAGATAGTGGATGACATTCTCCGCCGCGGCCACGAACCCGCCAATTGATGCCAGCGACTTGGAGAAGGTGCCGGCGATGATGTCGACGTCGTCCACCAGCCCGAAGTGGGCGGCGGTGCCGTCGCCGTTGGGACCGAGCACACCGATCGAATGGGCGTCGTCGAGCGCGAGCGCGGCGCCGAACTTTCGAGCGACCCGAAGCAGCGCGGGGACGTCCGCGACGTCACCCTCCATGGAGTACACGCCATCCACTACGATCAGGGTGCCGCAGTCCGGCGCCACCCGCCCCAGCTTCCGCTCGAGCCCGGCGAGATCGCCATGGTTGAACCGCTCGGTCTCGCCCGAGGCCATCTTGGCCCCGTCGACGATCGAGGCGTGGTCCAGCTTGTCGAGGAAGACCACATCGTTCCGGCCCAGCAGGCCGGAGATCAACCCGAGGTTGGCCTGGTAGCCGGTGGAGAACACCAGGCACGCCTCCTTGCCCAGGAACCGGGCCAGCGAGTGCTCGAGCTGCTCGTGGAGATCGAGGGAGCCGTTGAGGAATCGGCTGCCGGTGCACCCGGACCCGTACCGGTGGAGTGCGCGCGCGGCGGCCTCGAGCACACGCGGATGATGAGTCAGACCCAGGTAGTTATTCGACCCGAGCATGATCCGCTTCTGACCTTCAATGACGACAACCGTGTCCTCGGACTCGGAAATCGGCTTGAAGTACGGATACAGCCCGGCCGCCTGGATCTCACGCGCGCGCGTGAATTGGCGGCACTTGTCGAACAGTGCGACCTGTTGGAGGGTCTGAGTATCCACGGTGCCTCGACTCGTGAAGAAGGGCGCAGTAATAGCTGAATACTTTGTCACAGAACGACTTAACTTATCGCGTGATCGGGTGTCACACAAGCTAGCACATGGCCTCCAGCCGCCGTACAGGCGTCAAAATCCGGCCTCAGGGTGCAGCAATTGGCGGGCCGTGTTGGAGTTAGTCGGGGTGCTCCGACGACGAGACAACCGTGGCAGAGTGCCCCTGAGGAACCGCGATTGCGACCTCACTTCCCACCGGCGGCGCCGTTTCACCGTTCAGCCGGACCTCGAATCGCTGGGGACCCACCTGGACGATCGCGGTGATCACCCGCGGTCCGTGCTGGATCGCGACCACGCATCCCCGCACCCCCGACTCGGCAATCGCAATTCCATCGGCGCCAAGCACGGCGACGGCCGGGCCGTTCGGCGCCGGCGTATCGAGCGGAAGCCGTCCCAGGGGCGATTCGAAGCTGCCGCCGCGTACGGCTCCGGGAAGAAGGTTGGGAATGCCGAGAAATCGAGCCACGGCGAGACTCGCCGGGCGAGCGAAGAGGATGGCGGGTGGGGCGACCTGCGCCAGGCGGCCGTCGAGCAGCACGCCGATGCGGTCCGCGACCGATCCGACTTCATGGAGCTCGTGGGTGACCAGCACTACCGCGGGCTCGTAAGCACGCTGCAGCACCAGCAGCGAATCGCGGATCTCTTCCCTGAGCGCGGGGTCGAGCGCGGACAGCGGCTCGTCGAGCAACAACACCGAGGGCCGGGCCACGACGGCCCGCGCGAGCGCGACCCGGTGGCGCTGGCCTCCACTCAGGGTGCGCGGTGACCGGTTTGCGAGATCGCCGAGCTTCACCGCGTCGAGGGCTTCGTGGACCCGCCGCGCCACGTCGGCGGGAGGGACCCCACGTATGCGAAGTGGAAACGCGACGTTCTCACCGGCGGAGAGATGGGGGAACAGGAGCGGGGTCTGGTGCAGGTAGACCGCATCGCGCCGTTCCGCCGCCTCGGCGCTGACATCGCGGCCCGCGATCAACACCCGGCCGGCTGTGGTTGGTCCCAGTCCCGCGATGGCCCGGAGCAGCGTAGTCTTCCCGGCTCCCGATCCGCCGACGATCGCGACGCGTTCGCCGGGCGCAACGTCGAGCGTGATCTCGGTGAGGCCGCGCCGGTTGCCGAACGGTGCCGCCAGCCCCTGGACCTGTAGCGCTGCGGGCTGTCGCGCCGCGGTCACAACGGCGGCGCCTCGGCGCGGCGGGCCGACCCGGCCAACCCGATCGCGAGCGTGGCTGGGATCACGAGGAGCAGCGCGCCCGTTGCGGCGTAACGGTCCTGGCCGGCGCGAACGAAGCCCAGGACCTCGACGGGAAGCGTGCGCACGATGCCGCCTCCGACAAGGAGCGTGAGAGGCACCTGCGCCCACGACACCAGAAAGCCGAGTGCGAGCGCTTCCGCGATCGGGCGGCGGAGCAGGGGCCCGAGCACTCGCACCCACGTCTGGATCCGGCTCGCGCCCAGCGAGCGCGCCTCGTCCTCGATGCGCGGATCGAGGACGTGGAAGACGCCGAGGAAGAAAAGGGTGACGTAGCCGAGTGCGGGAACTGCGTGTGCGAGTATCACGCCGGGCACCGTACCGCCAAGCCCGAGCGACAGCAGCGAGAGCTGGAGGCCGGTCGCGAGGGCAATCGGCGGCGCCGCGACCGGCAGGAACGCCGCCGCGGCTCCGATCCACCGCCGCCAGCCACCCAGCCGTGCGAGGGCACGACCGAGCGGTAGCCCCAGCATCACCGCGAGCGCCGAGGTGCCGGCGGCAGCGGCAAGACTGGTGGCGGCCGCGCTTGCGAGCCGCCCGCGGCCGAGCAACAGCGCCCAGCTCTCCAGGGTAAGGTGCTCGGGGAGTAGCGACGGATAGAGCCAGCGGCCTGCCACCGAAGTGACCACCAGCAATGCCAGCGGCCCGGCCGCGGCCGACGCCAACAGCACAAGCAGGACGCCGCGCCAGACCGGCGGTGTCATCCCTCGAACCGTTCCCACCGGGCGCGCGCCCACTCATGCACGGCGACGGCGATTGCGGCCAATCCGATCCCTACCAGGACCAGCACGAACGCATCGGCGCGACGCGCCAGATCGGGATCGGTATAGCGCTCCCAGGTGAGGAGCGGCAGGGCCACCGGCTCACTGGGAGCAAGGAGAATCGCGGCCTCGTACGAACCGGCGACGAACGCGAACACCGCGACGACGCCCGGCAACAATCCCCGCCACAGGATCGGCCAGGTCACCCGACGGAAGACGTCGCGCCGATCGGCACCCAGGCTACGAGCGGTCTCCTCCAGCTCGGGCCCGCGGGTGCTCAATACCGAGAACGCGAGCAGCGACAGAAACGGCAGCTCCTTCCACGCCAGCGCCAGAATGAACCCGATACCCAGGGGATCGTACACCAGTGTGGGCACCACCCCCTGGGCGTCGGCGACACCAGCGGCGTGAATCGCGCGCGCCAGAAAGCCGCTCTGGCCGAACAGGAAGACGAACACGGCCGCGGCGACCAGGTGGGGTACGACGAGGGGCAGCACCGCCAATGCGCGGGCCGCTCGGTCGCCTCGGGCGGTGCCGCGGAACACGGTGGCGACCAGCACGGCGCCCGCCGTGGCAAGCAGGGTCGCCGCAGCGGCGGTCGTCAGGGTCCAGGCGACTCCTCGCCACACGGTGAGCTCGCCGAGCACGCTCGCCACGCGCCGCAGCGAAAACCCGGCGGCGCCGAACCCGATCAGACCGGTTGCGGCGCCGGCGGCGTAGCCCACGCCCACCAGCGTCGGGAGCGCGGCGAGCAGCGCCGCAATCGGGATTCGCCGCGGACTCACGAGCCTCCTGCGCGGATGCGAGTCCGCCAATCGGCGGCGAGTCGTTCGTGATACTCGGGGGCGACCTCCGGACGGGCATACTTCGCGAGCGAGTCGCTGGAGAGCGCGCCGGCCGCCGTCGCGCCGTGAAATCGCGTCGCCCACTCGGGTGGCAGCCGCTCGACGGCGAGCACGCTGCCGTCGGCCCAGACCTCCGGCTTCAGCTTCTCGAGCTGCGCTTCAGGGGACAGGAGGAAGTTGGCGACCACCATCGCGCCCGCTGGATTCGGGGCATTGGCGGGGATGCCGAGATAGTGTGAGTTCGCGATCGTCCCGTCGCGCAGCAATAGCGCGCGTGAAGCTGGGGGAAGGATGCCCTGCCTGACCTTGGTCACGACTTCGTTCTGATTCATCGACATGCTGAAATCGACTTCGCGGTTCGCGAAGAGCCGGTGCAGCTCCGCGACGCCGGGCGGATAGGCGGATCCGCCTCGCCACAATGCGGGGCGCAGCGAATCGAGCCACGCCCACACCCGTTCGCTACCCCGGCGATAGCGGCTCTCGTCGAACCCGCCCTGGAACGTTTCCACACCGCCGTTCAAGGCATACAGAAGGATCTTGAGAAACGCGACGCCGGTGAATCCCTGGTCATGGGTGAAGCGGCCCGGGTGCGCTCGAATCCACCGTGCGAGCTCGGCGACGGTACCGGGTGGACGCGGGATGCGGAGCGAGTCGTAGATGAGCGCGAACTGCACCGCGCCCCACGGCGACTCGTACCCCGCGGTCGGCTGCTCGAAATCCCGCTGGATCGTCGGTGCCGTGCTGTCCACGTAGACCACGTTCGGCAGCCGCTGGGCCCAGGGCCCATACAGCAACTGCGCCTCGCGCAGGTTGTGAAACGTTTCGCCGTTGATCCAGATCAGGTCGGCACTTCCCCTGGCTCGGGCGTCGCGTTCGACCAGCAGCTGGTTGACTATTTCCGGGCCCTGGCCTTCCACTGCCCGAAGCGTGATCCCGTGTCTCGCGAGAAGCCGGGGGGCAATCCACCCGTCGACGTACGCATTTATCGAGGGATCGCCACGCCACATCCGCCAGATGACGGTCGTGCCCTGGGCGAGGGCGTCGACCTGGTCCCACGGCAGGGCCTTCGGGTCAGCGGGAGGGTTCGCGCGCCCGCCGCACGCGGCAGCGACGAGCAGCGTGGCGGTGCGGAGGGGGATCTGCCGCGCCGCGCGCGTCAGAACACGTATCGCGCGGAGAACTGAATCTGCCGCGGCGGTCCGGGCGAGCGCAGCACGATCGGATCGCCCGGCCGGCCGACCTGTGTCCGGCTGCCCCCGCCGGGGATTCCGTTCGCGAAGTTGCCCCATTCCGTGCCGTTCAAGGCGTTGAAGACATCGGTGCGAACCTCGACGTCGCCGAGCCGGGTCCGCACCAGGTAAGTCACCCCGGCGCTCAGGTTGAAGAAGCTGGGCAGCCGTTCCGCGTTCCGGTCGACGCCGACGAACCGGTCGTTGTTGCCGACGAACCCATTGCCGAAGATCGTACCGGACCCGTCGAGGTCGCGGAAGAACGCTATCCGGTTGACCGGCTGTCCGGTCTGGAAGTCGCCGATCAGGCTGAGTCGGAGACGGCCGGCCCAGGTGTACACGGATCGGAGCGTGACCTTGTGCCGGCGGTCGTTGATGGCATCCGCCCACTCGTCGGAGGTGCACGGCTCGCCGGTCACCGCGTCGACCCGATCCTGCGAGAAGCAGTTGGCCTGGTAGGCATTGAAGTTGATGTCCTCGGTATCGTTCTGCGCCTTAGACCAGACCCAATTGGCATCCACGCTCCAGGCGTCGCTCAAGCGGCGCCGGACCGAGGTGTACAGTCCGAAGTAGCGCGCCCGCCCTCCCGCATCGGTGGTGGTGAGCCGGCGGAACGAGCCGGGCACCGGGGTGACCGGACGAAGGGGATCGCCGAATGCCGTGCTCTGATCAAGGCTGTCCGCGGCGGTGAGCTGAAGTCCGATCGGATTGAGATCGAGCGACCGCGGCAGATTGCGGGTATCGACCCAGACGGCATCGACCGACACTGCCCAGACGTCGCCGAACTGCTGCTGCCACCCGATGGTGGCCTGCCAGCTCCTGGTCTGCTCCAAACCAAAGGCGAAGGCACGTCGCTCTTCCCTCGGCGGGAGCTGATCTCGCAGCGCGGCAAGGTCGGTCGCGGTGGGACCCTGGCCGAACGCCGGTGGCGGAAAGCCGGTCCCCTCGGCGAAGGTGACGGTCGCGTTGCCCTCGGGGCCGAACTGCACCGCATCGGAGTAGATCGCGTAGGGAAACTTGCCGGTATAGAGGCCGATGCCGCCGCGCACGACGCTCCGCGACGTGCGGAGCCAGTTGAACGACACGCGGGGCTGGAGGTTGTCGAGGTCCGGATTGCTTTCGCCTCGCGAGGAGATGTCGTCGTAGTCCCACCGGAGCCCGGCCTGCAGCACGAGCGACGGGGAGATCCGCCAGCGGTCCTCGATGAACCCACCGACCAGCGTCTGCGTCAGGTCCACCTGCTGAGGATTCGCGTCGACGGTATAGCTGCGCACCCGCACGTCGGACGGGATATCGGTGATGGACAGAAAGTCTCCGGAGCGGACGATGTTGCCGTCGTTGTACACCACGTACGCCCCGTTCGGGTTCGTCTGTGCGCCGGTCAGCTCGAACCAGGCCGCGATCAGGTCCGCGCCGACCCGAAGGGTATGGCGATCACCGAGTCGCTGCTCGAACACATCGCGGATCTGCAGCTGGATCTCTCTCTCGTCGAAAATGAAGTTGCTCGAGCCGACCACAGCTTCCGTGGTGACGCCGTCTGGCGAGACGATGGTGACCTGGGGCCGGCTGAAGTCGCTTTCAGTAGGAGGGAAGTACCAGCGGAACGTCCCGAGCTGGACCGACGCGGTATTGCCGGCCCGTCCGCCTGACAACGCGCTCCGGTGGGTCAGGGCGGTCAGGCTGCCGATCCGCCGGGTCGTGATGTCAGCTTCCGGCGTGACCACGCCGCTGCCGTTTCCGGCCCGATTCACATGGCTGAACGCCGCGCGGAGGGTGGTGGTTTGCGAAGTGCTCCAGCCATGGTCGATCCTGCCGAACAGCTTCACCCTCTCCCGCAGCTCGGTGCCGACGAACGCCGTCAATGCCGTGGAGCCGATCCGGTCCTCGTTCTCGTTGGTGTACTCGGCGGCGAAGGAGCCGAAGGTCCGATCCCGAGCGAGGGGCCCGCTGATTCCGCCACCCAACTGAAAGCGGCGGAACCCATCCTGCTGCCGCTCGATCAGCTCGGGATCGCCGCCGTCGGGGATCTTGTTGCGGGCATCGAACGGTCGGCCGGGACGCCAGTACCCGAATACCTCGCCGCGCGTCGTGTTGCCGCCGGCGCGGCTGACGAGGTTGATCACGCCGTTGGAGCTTCGCCCGTACTCGGTCGAATAGCTGTTGACCAGGGCCTCCTCGCGCGCCAGCCCCCCCAGCGGAAACTCGACCCGCGGGCCGCCGAGGAAGCCCTCGTTGTT
>DASSUE010000439.1:0-2907 GCA_035707305.1 Gemmatimonadales bacterium | reverse complement strand
TCGCTCGAGGCGCGGTTAGTGGCCGGGAGGTACGAGAGCGACATCGCGTCGGACGACCGTCCCGATCCGCCACCCGGTCCGACGTCTCTCTCATTGAGAGACGCCGACCTGGGGCGGTGGAGCGCGGATGTCCGCCTGGTGTATTCCGGGCTGGCCCGCACCCTCATCGTGGGCGGTGTCGCGCTCGACGACCAGGCCGAGCGCGTCGCCTCGGAGTTCGATTTTGGGTTTGGGCCGAGTACCGACCTCTCGGACACCAGCCGGACCAACTGGGGCTACTATCTCCAGGGGACGGTGGCGCCGGTCCCGCAACTCCGGCTGACCGCCGGCGGACGCCTGGATGACAACGAACGCTTCGGTTCGCATTGGACGTGGCGCGCCAGCGCGCTGCTCTTCGCGACACCCGCGACCCGGTTCCGCGCCGCGGCCGGGAGCGGCTTCAAGGAGCCGTCGTTCTTCGAGAACTTCGGAGGCGCCGGCGTCATCGGCAACCCGGACCTGCAGCCCGAGCGCTCGAGCAGCCTCGAAGCCGGGATCGAGCAGGACGTCGCTGGCGGCCGGGTGATGCTCGGGGTCACCGGGTTCGTCCAGCGTTTCCGCGATCTGGTCCAGTTCACGTTCGCCGTCCCGAATCCCGGGGTGGATCCGAACTACGTCAACATCGCCAAGGCCGATGCCAACGGTATCGAGGCCGTCGTAGATCTTCGCGGGATCGGCCCGGTCGCTGGCCGGCTCGCATATACCTGGCTGGACACGAACGTCGAGGATGCCGGTTTCTCGGTGGGCGCGGACGAGGAGCTGGTCGAGGGTTTGGGTCTGATCCGGCGTCCCGAGCATTCGTTGTCGGCACAGGTCGCCACGGCCTGGCGGTCCCGAGTGCAGGTGGGTGCGGTACTCACCTACGTCGGCTCCCGCGATGACCTGCGGTTCGCCCAATTTCCAGATCCCACGCGGCGCATCGACCTGCCATCGTACGTGACCGTAGACCTGAGCGGAACCGTCACGCTCATTCCCGCACGCCGGCGCCGGCCGGGACTCGACATCCGCGGGCGGGCCGAGAATCTCTTCAACCAGCGGTATGAGCAGGCCGCCGGATTCCCGGCTCGGGGACGGGTGCTGCTGATCGGCCTGAGCTCGGGGTATCGCTGAGTGGTCGAGCCGGAACCGGCGAGTCCCTGTCGACAGGTGTGCCGAATGGGTGAGGACGGGCTGTGCGACGGCTGCGGCCGAACCATCGCCGAAATCGCGGAGTGGCTATGGCTGGCACAGGCTCAACGGCGCGCGATCATGCTCCGGGTCGCCAACTGGAAGCCCCGCCAATGAAGGTCGTATCGCTGCTGCCGAGCGCCACTGAGATCGTGGTGGCGTTGGGAGCGGGCGACAATCTGGTCGGCGTGAGCCATTCCTGCGACCATCCCGCAGTCGCCACGCTTCCCCGCGTCACCCGAACCCGGATTCCATGTGATGCGTCCAGCCGGGACATCGACGCGGCCGTGCGGGATTGCCTCTCGGGCGGTGAATCGCTCTACACCATCGATGCGGAGATGTTGGGCATCCTGGAGCCGGACCTCGTCATCACGCAGGGCCTATGTGAGGTCTGCGCGGTGACGCAGCGCGAGGTAGATGGTGCCCTGTGCACGGTACAGCCCACGCCGCGGGTCGTCAGCTCGGAACCACACAGCGTGGCCGAGGTGCTCGAATCGATCGCCGAAATCGGAAGCGCGCTTGGTCGGGACGGCGCGGCCGCCGCGCTCGTCGCGGATCTCCAGCAACGGATCGACGCAGTACGGACCCGCATGGCGTCACGCCAGACTCGCCCGCGCGTCGCCTTTCTCGAGTGGCTGGACCCACCCATGTGCGGCGGACACTGGAACCCGGAGCTGGTGTCACTCGCAGGAGGCGTTGACGGTATCGGGGCGGCGGGCGATCCGAGCCGCAGCATACGATGGGAGGACGTGATCGCCTGGAAGCCGGAGGTGCTCTGCGTGGCGTGCTGTGGGTACCCGGCGGAGCGGACGCGGCGAGAGCTGGATGGGTTACTTCAACGGCGAGATCTTGAATCGCTGCCGTTCGCTGCGACGGGGCGGGTGCATGTGTTCGACGGTATCAACCTCTTTTCGCGACCCGGCCCGCGAATCGTGGACAGCCTGGACGCTCTCGTGAACGCACTCGCCGTCTGAGCGAGCTCACAGCTAACGCGCATTCCGATACACCAGCTCCAGCAGCTCCTGGTACATCGCCTCCGCCTTCCGTTCGTCGCCGGAGCGGATCGCTTCGCTGGCGCAATGCCGCAGGTGGTTGTGGAGCAGCGCGCGACTGGCGCCGCGAAGTGCCTCCTGAACCGAGGCCATCTGGCCCACGACGTCCGCGCAGTAGCGTTCCTCCTCGACCATACGCTGGAGGCCGCGAACTTGTCCTTCGATCCTCCGGAGGCGCAGCAATACAGACTCCTTCACCTCGGGGTCGAGCATCACCGCGTGGGTGCCATCACCCGGACGGGAGCAGGGACAGGCAGCGGCGGGAGTGGGTGACGCTGGCGGCACGGCGCACGCTCACTTTCTCAGTCGAAGACTGTTAGCAATCACACTCACCGAACTCACGGCCATCGCGCCCGCGGCCAGGGCCGGCGTCAGCAATGGACCACCGAACAGGAAGAGGACTCCCGCGGCGATCGGAATCCCGGTCACATTGTAGATGAAGGCCCAGAAGAGGTTCTGCCGGATCACACGCATGGCGCGGCGGGCCACGGCCATCGCGTCCGGCACGCCCAACAGGTCACCCCGGATGAGGGTGATGCTGCCGGTTTCCATCGCTACGTCGGTTCCGGTGCCGATGGCGATGCCGACATCAGCCTGCGCCAGCGCGGGAGCATCGTTCAATCCGTCCCCGACCATCGCCACGAGCCGG
>DASSUE010000438.1:0-10763 GCA_035707305.1 Gemmatimonadales bacterium | reverse complement strand
GGTGTGCCGCCGGTCCGGCGCGAGCGAGGGCATGCCGCTTGCGCCTCTGTCCGCCCGTCCAACCCCGTCAACGAAAAATTGCGACCCACGAGCGTGGTGCCCGCCTTCGTGTCGGCCTACGCGTATGCGTGATCAAGGAGTCTCGTTGCCGACGACCGTCGCGGTGATTGGAGGGGGCATCTCGGGCCTGGCCAGCGCCGTCCGCATCGCCGGGCTGGGACATCGAGTCACCCTCTTCGAGGCATCGGAAACGCTCGGCGGGCTCGGCGCCACGTTTCCGGTTGCCGATACCCACCTCGAGCGGTTCTATCACTGCATCCTCCCCAGTGACCGTGCGCTGTTGGCACACATCGAGGAGCTCGGCCTCTCGAACCAGCTCGTCTGGCGGCGGAGCCGCATGGGCTTCACCTACCGTGGGCGGGCATATTCGCTGAACACTGCCGCAGACCTGCTTCGATTCACGCCGCTTACGCTGGTGGAGCGCTTGCGCCTGGGCCTCATGGGCATCCGAACCCGTTTTGCCGGCTGTGATGAGCGGCTCGATCTGGTCACCGCCGAGTCCTGGCTCCGGTCCATGACCGGCGATCGTGCCTTCGACGTCCTGTGGAAACCGCTGCTGTCGGCCAAGATCGGCGATCAATACCCGGCCCTGCCGGCGCTCTGGCTGTCGAGCCGTATGCACCGCGAGAAGAACGCCGGACCGGAGCGAAAGGGATTCCTAACGGGCGGCTACCGCAGCCTCATCGCCGCGTTCGAGCACCGGATCATGTCGCGCGGCGGTCGAGTTCGCCTCGGAACCCGGGTGGACCGGGTGGAACAGGTGGATGGCGGCATGGACGTCGTTCTTACCGCCGGCGACCGCGAAGGCTACGACTACGTCGTCGTCACGTCACCCCTGTCCGCCTTTCAGGCGCTGACCCGTACGCTTTCGATTCCCGAGTCCATCCGAACGCTAGAGCTCGACTACCAGGGTGTCCTGAGCGCCGTGTTCCTGACGGACCGGCCGCTGACCGAGTTCTACTGGATGCCGTTCGTCGAGTCGGGTACCACAGCCCAAGGCATCATCGCGATGTCCAATCTGGTGCCCTTGGAGCGCGTCCACGGGCTGCACGTCAACTACCTGGTCAACTACACCCATCGCGACAGCCCGCTCTTCCAGCGGGATGAGGCGGACCTGCTGGCCGCGTATCGCGCCGACATCGCGAAGATGTTCCCGAACGCAGCCGATTCCATCCGCGACCAGTACTTGTTCCGGGCGCCGTTCGTCGAGCCGATCTGGACCCTCAACTATCGGCGGCTGAAGCCGCCGGCGTCGATCATCCCCGGCCGGCTCTACCTTGCGTGCACCGCCCAGCACTACCCCCAGGTGAACTCCTGGAACTCCTGCTGCGACGTGGTCGATTCGATGATGGCACGGGTGGTCGCCGAGACCGCGGCGCTTCCGTCGCGGGGGGAGCCCGCGCTCGCATGATCTACGTCGTGTTGCCCGCGTTCAATGAAGCCCGGGCCATCGGGCCCACCGTCACGGCACTGGCCACCATGGCGCGTGGCCGGGAAGATCGTTTCCACATCGTGTTGGTCGACGATGGCAGCTCCGACGACACCACAAGCGTGGCCCGAGCGGCGCTCGACGCCTGCCAGTGTCCGATCGGGTTTACGACGCTGCGCCACGAGGTGAATCAGGGGCTGGGCGCGGCGCTTCGGACCGGCCTTTACTGGTGTGTTCAGGAGGCGGCGGACGACGATGTGGTAGTGACGCTCGACGCGGACAACACCCACCCCGCCGCGATGATCCCGCATCTCGTCGGTCGCCTCGACCAGGGCTTCGATCTCTGCATCGCCTCGCGCTACCGTCCCGGGGCCGCGGTCCGCGGCGTGCCGCTCTATCGCCGAGTCCTGTCGGACGCCGGACGACTCGTCTTTCAGGCGCTCTATCCCATTCCCGGCGTGCGGGATTACACCTGCTGCTTCCGGGCCTATCGGATCGGCGTGCTGCGCCGGGCACGTGCAGTGTACGGCGACGATCTCTGCACGGCGCGTGGCTTCGAGGCGGTCATGGACCTGTTGCTCCGGCTTGGAGCGCTCGACCTGCACGCGAGCGAACTCGGGTTCGTGCTCGATTACGGCCCGCGCGTGGGCCAGAGCAAGATGAAGGTCCTCCGCACCATCCGATCGACGACGGCGCTGCTGCTCCGGCGCCGCTGGCAACGGATGACCCGACAGCGGACACCGGCGGCGAAGCTCGCGCTGCACCCGGAGCGCCAGTGAGAATCGCGATCGTCGTCGGCACCCGGCCCGAGATCGTCAAGATGGCCCCGGTCGTCCGCGCCTGCCGGGCGCGGGGCGTTCCGTACGTTCTCCTGCACACCGGTCAGCACTATTCCCACGAGCTGAACGACATCTTCTTCGACGAGCTCGGATTGCCGCAGCCAGATCACAATCTGGAGGTCGGATCCGGCTCGGCGGTGGAGCAGATCAGTCGGATCATGACGGGAATGGAGCCGCTGCTGCGCAAAACCGCTCCCGACGTCGTGCTGGTGGAGGGCGACACCAACTCGGTGCTGGCGGCCGCGCTCGCCGCGTTCAAGATCGGCATACCGGTGGGACACGTCGAGGCGGGGCTTCGGTCCTACGATCGCCGCATGCCTGAAGAGGTGAACCGGATCCTCACCGACCATCTGTCCGACTACCTGTTCGCGCCGACTGACACGGCGCGGGGGATTCTCCGGGGCGAGGGAATCGCCGATACGCGGATTCACCTCACCGGAAACACCGTGGTCGACGAGCTGCTGCTCCAGCGGGGGCGGGCCGAGCAAGGGCGGCATTTCCGCCGCTTCGCGGTCGAGCCCGGTGGCTACGCACTCGCCACGGTCCACCGGGCCGAAAACACCGATCACCCCGGCCGGCTGGCAAACATCTTCACCGGCTTGAGCGCATCAGCCAGCGAGCTCCGCATGCCGGTGCTGGCCGCGCTGCATCCGCGGACCGTCGCCCGGCTATCCGCCAACAGACTTGGCGTGCCTGACAACGTCCGCGTGATCCCGCCTTTGGGCTATCTCGAATTTCTCGGCCTGCACGCCTCTGCGGCGTTGATGCTCACCGATTCGGGAGGACTGCAGGAGGAAGCCTGCACGCTGCGGGTGCCCTGCGTCACGTTGCGGGAGAATACCGAGCGGCCCGAGAGCCTGGCGGTGGGCGCGAACGAGCTCGCCGGCACCGACCCGGCTCGGATCGTCGAAGCGGCGTGCCGGATGATTCGCCGGCCCCGCCAATGGCTCAATCCGTTCGGCGACGGGCGAAGCGGCGAGCGGATCATCTCGCTGCTCGCGGCCTAGCTAGTCGAGGCCGCCGCCGGGCTCCGGCACCGGCGCGGGATGCGCCTTCCTGGTGCCGAACAGCCGGCCGAGCCGGCGGCCCAGCCAGTCGCGCGCCCCATCCATGATCTCGTAGAACGTCGGGATCACGACCAGCGTCAGCAACGTCGATGTGATCGTCCCGCCGATCACCGCCCGGCCCAGCGGAGCGCGGAAGTCCGCGCCTTCTCCCGCCCCGATCGCCACGGGAATCATGCCCGCGATGAGTGCCAGCGTGGTCATGATGATCGGCCGCAGTCGGATCCGGCCGGCATCGATCAGCGCCTCCCGGATCGGCTGCCCCCGTTCCCGCGACCACTTCGCGAAGTCGATCAGCAGGATCGCGTTCTTGACCACGATGCCCATCAACAGGATCACGCCGATGAGGCTCATGATGTTGAGCGTGCTTCCCGTGATCCAGAGCGCCAGCACCACCCCGATCAGCGACAGCGGCAAGGACACCAGAATGGCCAGCGGGTCCAGAAACGAGCCGAACTGGACCACGAGGATCAGGTACATCAGCAGCACCGCCACCCCAAGCGCGGTGAAGATGCGAGTGAAGACTTCGGCCTGATCCCGGGCTTCGCCGCCCTGCGTGATCACGTACCCGGGCGGCAGGTCGAGCCGTGCCAGCCGCTCGTTGATGGCGTTCGTCACTTCGGTCAGCGGTCGGCCCGACACATTGGCCTGCACGATGATCACCCGGTCGCGCTCGAGGTGGTCGATCTGCGCCGGCCCCACGCCGGCGCGGATCTCAGCGATCTGCCCGAGCGGCACCATCGCCGGGGCGCCGCCCGGTCCCACGCCGACGACCAGGGGGAGTTGCTGGAGATCGCCGGTCCGCTGCCTCGCATCGGGCGCGAGCCGCACGGTCACGTCGCGGGTTTCGCCCGACGGATCGACCCAGTCGCCCGCATCGAGGCCCGCGAACGCCGGCCGAAGCGCCTGTGCCACCTGACCTACGGTCACGCCGAGGGCCCCCGCGAGGCCGCGTTTCAGCTCGACCTCGAGCTCGGGTTTCTGTCCTCGGGTGGATAGCCCGACGTCCACCGCCCCCGGTACCTGCTCAACTTCTTTGCGGGCCCGCTCGGCGAGGCTGGACAGCACCCTCGCATCCGGTCCCCGCATCTGCAGCTGGATCTGCTTGTAGGCGTCGCCGAACCCGCTGGTGAACACCGACACCTGGGCCCCACCGACGCGCGCCACCTCGGGCCGGAGGCGCTGGCCGAACTGCTCCTGGTTGATCGACCGTTCGGATTTGGGCACCAACCGGACGTAGATCAGCGCCTGATCTACCGACGGCGACTTGCCGGGGACCGATGTTCCGACCGTCGTATACGTGTACTTGACCTCGGGATGCCGCCGCGCCATCGCGGCGATCTCTGCGGCCTTCTTTCGGGTGAACTCCAGGCTCGCACCCGGCGTGGCCTCGACGATCATGTTGACCTCGCTCCGGTCGCTGATCGGGACGAAGCCGGCACCGACCACTCCGGTCACGATCATCGCGATCGCGGCGGCAAACGAGCCGACTGCCAGGAGCACCATCGCCACTCGATGGTCGAGGGCCCACGCGATGAGGCCCTTGTACGCGTCGGCCATCCGCTCGAACCAGAGGTTGAACCGGTCCAGAGCCCGTGCGATGGGATTCCGCCGCTCGTGCGCCTCCGTTTGCGGATCAGGCCAGTAAGCGGAGAGCATCGGGTCGAGGGAGAACGAGACGAACAGCGAAACCAGCACCGCGCAGGCGATCGTGAGGGCAAACGGCTTGAACCACTGCCCCGCGACGCCGTACATGAAGGCCACCGGAACGAAGACCGCGACGATCGAGAAGGTCGTCGCGGTCACCGCGAGCCCGATTTCGTCGGTGCCCTCGTGCGATGCCACCACGTGGTCTTTCCCCATCTCGATGTGCCGGACGATGTTCTCGCGCACCACGATGGCGTCGTCGATCAGGATGCCGATCGACAGCGACAGCCCCAAGAGCGACATCGTATTGAGGGTAAAGCCGAAGGCCCACACGGCGATGAACGAGGCCAGCACGCTGACGGGCAGCGCGAGGCCGGTGATCACCGTGGACCGCCACGAATTGAGGAACAGGAACACCACCAACACGGTCAGGACGGCACCCTCGATCAGCGCCTCCTGGACGTTTCGGACCGCCTGGCGCACCCGGACCCCGGCGTCCTGAACGACTTCAAGCCGCGCGCCCTGTGGGAGCCGGGTCTGCAGCCGTGCGATCTGCTCGCGCAGGCCATCGCTCACCTGGGTTGTGCTGTAGCCTTTCGCCTTCAGCACCTCGATCCCCACCGCCTCCTTGTCATTGAACAGGGCGGCAGTGCGCTGGTCCTCGGTACCGTCGTGTACGTTGGCCACTTGTCCCAACCGGACGACCTGGCCGTCGCGCTCCGCCACCACCAGAGCCGCGAAGTCCTGGGCGTCATCCAGGCGGCCCTTGAGTCGGATCGCACGCTCCTCCAGCGGCGTGTTGAGGCGCCCAACCGGCGCCGCGAGGTTCTGACTCGCCAATGCTTGTACCACTTCCGCCACGCTCACGCCGGCGGCCTGCAGGTCCGCGGGCCGGAGCTCCACGGTCATCTCCCGTTTCACGCCGCCGACCACGTTCACCTGCGCGACGCCCGGGACGCTCTGGAGCGCGCGGACGATGGTAGGGTCGGCGACGCGGGTCAGCGTCGGGCTGGCGATGTTGCTGGACGACAGCGCGAGCGACAGCACCGGGGCCTGGGAGGGATCGAACCGGGTGAGCACCGGTTCTTCCATTTCCTGGGGCAGATCGGCGCGTTTGGTCGAGATCGCATCGCGGATGTCCTGCGACGCCTCCTGCACGTCCTTTTCATAGTCGAAGAACACGATGAACTGGGCCAGCCCGTCGGTGGCGCTGGCCTGGGTCTTCTCCCAGTCGAGGCCGCTGATCGACGAGAACGACTCCTCGATCGGATCGATGATTTCCCGCTCGACGGTCTCGGGCGAGGCCCCGGGGTACTGGATGACCACGCCGACGATCGGCTGCTGAATGTCGGGGAATTCGTCGGTTTGGAGGTTGATGAGCGCCGCGATGCCGAAGGCCACCAGCGCCAGCATCGCCGTCACCGTGACGATGGGCCGCTTGATGGCGAAATCAGAGATGAACACGTTGACTCCTAGCGTTCGCCGCCCACGTCGGCCGGCTCAACCCGCACCGCCACGCCGGGCTGAATGGCGGTCGCGGCTCCCACCAACACGGTGTCGCCCGCCTCGAGTCCCCCGCGGATCTCGATCTGATCGGTCGCGGGATCGCGTACGCCGAGCTCCACGGCTTGCTGTGCCACGCGACCGCCCTTCACGACCAGCACCATGGGGGTCACCCCGCGCTGATTCACGGCCGAGAGCGGAACCAGCAGCGTGGTCCGGCGGTCGGTGCCGATCTGGCCCTCGGCATACAGGCCGGCGACGAGTCCCTGCTCCGCGTTGGGAATCGTCGCGTACACCCGAACCTGCCGGGTCGCGGGATCGGCCGACGGATTGATCCGATCGACGGTGCCGTTGAACGTGCGACCGGCATATCCGCTGACGGTGAATTCCACCGGGGCGCCCGGCTTGAGCTTGACGACCTGCTCGGCCGGGACCGTGCCGGCCAGCTCCAGACTTCGCGGATCGACGATGTTGAAGAGGGCGTCACCGGTCTGAACCACGTCCCCGCCGCTCACGTGCCGCTCGCTTACCACGCCGTCCAGCGGCGACCGTACCTCGGCGTGGGCCAGCTGATCGGCGGCCTGCGTCAGCCGTGCCTGCGCGTCGGCGTACGCCGCGTCGGCGTTGGCGGCGGCCGAGGCCGCGGCCTCGCGATCCCGCTCGGCCACGGCACCGGCCGCCGCCAAGCGGTCATTCCGCTCCGCATTGCGCCGCGCGAGCTCCCGGTTCTGCCCTGCGCTCCGCACGGCCGCCTTCGCGGACAAGTACGCGTCGCGAACCGCGCGGTCATCGATCCGGCCGAGCAGGGTGCCGCGTTTCACGCGCTGACCGGGGTCGACATACGTCTCGAGCACCGTCCCCGCCAGCTCGGCCCGTACGTCAGCTCGCCGCTCAGGCATCAGGGTCCCGCTCACGACGGGCCCGGTGCGGAGTTGAATCGAGTCCACCACCACGACCGTCTCCGACCCGATCACGGTTACCGAGGCCCCCGCCTCCTCGGCTTGGGCCGCGGGCTCGCGCTTACAGCCGCCCACCAGGACACCCGCGGCCAGCACTGCGGGGACGATCGGGAACACGCGGGCGATCATGGAACCGTCACTCCTGCCTGAACAGTCGGCGTGCCGTTCGCGGGCACCGTGGTACCCGGAGTCGGTGATGGCTGGTCAGCGTTCAGCGTCGCGAGCTGCCCCAGCGGCAGCGCCGGCAGCAAGGCGAGCCTGATCCGGACGACCTCGTAGTCGCGTGCGTCGCGGGCACGATTGGCCTGCGCTTGCACCAGCTGCAGCCGCGATTCGAGCAGCTCGGTCTGCGTCGATAGGCCTTCTCGGTACCGGAGCTCCGCGATCGAGTATGCCCGGGACGCCTGTTCGACCGTCCCCTGGCTCGCTTCGACAGCCGCTGCCGTGGCCTCGAGTGCCAGAACGGTGTTCCGCGCGTCGACTTGAGCGGCTTCCCTGGTTTGCTGCAGCCGGAGCTCGGCGTCGCGCAGGTTGGCTCGCGCGGCTCCGACGCTTCCCGAGATCCGCCCACCGGTGAACAAAGGGACGCTGACACCAACGCCGATGGTCCAGTCGGTCAGGAAGTCGTCGGACCCCGGGAACGCGTCGCTGGGATAGGCGATCTGGGCGAAGTTGGACGACACCGTCACGGCGGGCCACCGCTCCCCCCGGGCCGCGCCGACCAGTCCGCGTTGTTGCTCGACGCTCTCGGCCGCCTGGCGCACCGGCGCACGCACGTCCGCCGTCGTGTCGCCGGGAACATCGGTGAGAGCGGCGACGCGCTGGACCGAGACGCCGACCGTGTCCCCCAACGGCGTCGTCAGCCGGACCGGCTCCGCGGCAGGAAGGTTGAGCAACTGCTTGAAGCGGACGTAGGCGATGTCTCGCTCGGCGCGGCGTCGGATCAACACCGGGCGCTGGTTGTCGCGGGTCACGCGGGCGCGGAGCAAATCAAACTCCGAGGTGTTGCCCACCTCCCGCGCCAGCTGAGTCTGCGACAGAGTGGTATCGGCCTGTTCCAGCGACGCTTCGGCGATGGCCACCAGCCGGTCCGCGAGCACGGCGTCGAAATAGGCCTCGGTGACGTCGAGCACGAGCTGACCCTGGGCCGCCGTGAGCCCGATCTGCGCCCGGCGGAGCGACGCGTTCGCTGCCCGGCTCCGCCCCGACGTACGTCCGCCGTCGAACAGGTTCTGCGACAACGAGAGGCCGAAGTTGTAGGCGCTGGGCCGGCCGAACGGCAGGTTCTCGAACCCGCCGCCACCCGCGGGGCCGAAGCGGGAGACGCACTCGACGGCAGCCTCCAGCGAGTCCACCCGTCCCGGAGCGGTGGGCTGCGCCACGAACGGGAGCAGGCAGCGGCTGGGGATCTGGGCCGCCGCCTCGCGGGCGATGTCGAACTGCGATTCGAGCGTCCGGGTGTACGTGGCCGACCCGGAGAGTTGGGGAAAGTATCCGCTCCGGGCCTGCTGCCGCTCCCCGCGAGCGCGCTCCACCGCCGCACGAGCGATCCCCACGTTCTCGCTCGCCCCTTCCGCCAGCTCCAGCGCTTGCTCCAGCGAGAGCGGTCGAGCGGAGGCGGCAGGTGCCTGACGTTCCTGCGCCGCCGCGGCGATCGCCAACGTGTTCGAGGCGAGCAGCGTGAGAACGGTTGCTCTCATCGGCTGACGGCCTGCCGCTTCCGTCCGGGGCGAGGAGCGCGTCGCCGATCCGCCCCGACCGCCTTGAGTAGCAGCTCCACGTAGAGCCGAACGTTCTCTTCCGGTGGCGGCATGTCGGGCAAGAGGTCGCGCCAGAGCGCGTTGGACAGGAGCGCGCCGATCAGCATGCCCGCGGCCGCCTCCGATCGAACATCCTCCCGCACCTGGCCCCGCTCGCGCAGAGCTTCGAGAAAACGGACCAGCTGGAAGAACTCTTCATTGGTGTCCTGACACAGGCCGGGCGCGATTTCCGGGCGCTCCACCATCTCGCCCATCATCCGGCGGATGAGGTTGCGGTGGTCGTAGAAGTGGGTGAAACAGGCGAGGGCCCATCGGTTGAGCTCGGCGAGCGGGTCGCGAGCCGCGTTGTCGAGTATCGGGCGCCGCTCCCGCGCGACCACGCGCAGGGCTTCGCGAATCAGCGCGTCCTTGGAGCCGAAGTGGCGGAAGACCGTGACCTCGTTGAGCCCGGCTTCCTGCGCGATGCGGCGGGTGGTGGTGCCGTGATATCCGGCTTCGGCGAAGAGACGTGCGGTCACATCGATGAGGCGGTCGCGCGTTTCCGAGCGTTCGCGGGGGTCGGTGCGGTCTCGAGCGTCGGTCATGAAAGCAAGTATGTACTTGCTTTGGACACCGGTCAATCCCGGCCCCGGCCCCACCTCCCCCGCTAGAGCGCGAGTGGCTCCACGCCCGCCCGCTTGAGCGCGGCGTTCACCGGGGGGACCAGGCGCTCCATCACCTCGGAAAGCCGCTTGAGCTCCACGTCCAGCTGGGTCGAGAGCACCCGAAACGCCTCGTGCGTCTGCGAGGTGGGCTTCGCCTCGGCGCTTGCCACCGTCGGCCCGAGAGCCGCGATCTTGTTGTTCAGCTGAATCGGGTAGTTGAGGGGGTCCTGGGCGCTCCGATTCTTCACCTGGTAGATGCTGCGCTCGATCTCCGCCAGCTGAGCCAGCAGCGGAGCCGCGGCGCGGCTCACCGCACCACTGCGGTTCCTCAGCCGCGCCTGCCGCGCCTCAAGCTGTGATCGGATGCTTCGGATCGTCCGCACGGCGTCATGTGCCATCGAAGTGCGGTCCCGAATGGCCGATGCAAGGGCGTACTGTTCCGCGAGGTCGGCCGGCGTCGCGCGAGATCGCGGATCCTTGAGCACCGCGAACGAGGCCGTGAGGGTCTCACCCGCGGCCGTCATGCGGACGCTATAGCGGCCCGGAGGCACTACCGGCCCGCGAGTGTTCGCGAACCACAGCACGAGCCCTTCGAAATCGGTCGCGTCGGCGGCACGCAGGTCCCAGTTGAAGCGGTTGAGCCCGGCCTTGTTCGGAACCCGGGGCTGCCGCCGTCGGGCCGGCGTTTCACGGCTTCGCTCCTCCTGCCGCACCAGGTCCCGCACCTGCTCTTCCGCCGCCTCGCGAGAGACTCCCAAGCGTCCCAGGCTGTCGATCCGGGATTCGATGAGAAGGCTGTCGGCCACAGTGAGCGAATCGGGCTCGCTGGTAAATCGCTGGAGCACGTTCCCCGCCGAA
>DASSUE010000437.1:0-8467 GCA_035707305.1 Gemmatimonadales bacterium | reverse complement strand
CTCCTGAATATCCCGTGACCAAGACCGCAACCATCGATACCAGCCGCGGTACCCTCAAGGCGGAGCTGTTCGATAGCGAGGCTCCCAACACCGTGGCCAACTTCGAGAAGCTGGCCAACAGCGAGTTCTACGACGGCACCCGCTTCCACCGCGTCATCGCCAACTTCATGGCGCAGGGCGGCGACCCGCTCTCCCGCGACCCGAACAATCCTCGAGTCGGCACGGGAGGGCCGGGCTACAAGATCAACTGTGAGACCCACCGCAACACGCACAGGCACGTCGCGGGAACACTGTCGATGGCCCACGCAGGGAAGGACACCGGGGGCAGCCAGTTCTTCATCTGCCACAGCCCGCAGCCGCATCTGGACGGCGTGCACACCGTTTTCGGACAGGTCACCGAGGGACTTGACCTGGTTCGGCAGCTTCAGCGCAACGACGTGATCAACTCGATCCGGGTCACCTGAGCTGAACGTCGACTTTGCGGTCCTCGCCGACTACGCCCTCATCGACCAGCAGGGCAAGCTCTCGGTCCTCGGCATCTTTCAGCACGTGTGGGTCAGCGAGTTCCCCGCCGTGCATCCGCGCACGCATCTGGTGCTGCGGGTGCGTGGGCGCCGTACCGAGATCGGCAGCCACTCGATCCGCATCCGGTTCGTGGACGAGCGGGGAGCGGAGCTGCTCGGCGGCGATGGGACCGTGCAGTTCGGTGAGCCTCCAGCCGGTGTGACCGACGTCGAAGCCGGTGCCGTGCTGGTGTTCGACGTGCCGCTGCCGGCGAGCGGACAGTACGCGTTCGAGATCGTGCTGGACGGCGAACCGGCCCTGCGCGTGCCCCTCACGGCGAGTCTCGCGAGCAGGTTCGAAGAGGACTGATCCGATGGCGCTCGACCTCTCCGCCTGGCCCCGTGAGCGGGCGCTCGCCATCATGCACGAATACACGCAGTCGGAGGCGCTCCGCCGACACATGTACGCCGTAGAGGTGGCGATGCGGGCGATGGCCGAGCGCGCGGGCGACGATCTGCACGCCTGGGGACTGGTGGGTCTGCTCCACGACTTCGACTACGAGCGATTCCCCAACGCGGCCCACGCGCCCGACCAGGAGCATCCCGCCGAAGGGGTTCGGATTCTCACCGCGCAGGGGTTTCCGGAGCCACTCGGCCGCGCGATCATGGGGCACGCGACGTACAGCGGTATCCCGCGGGACACACCGTTGGCCGTGACGCTCTTCGCGGTGGACGAGCTGACCGGCTTCCTGCACGCCTGCGCGCTAGTGCGCCCGTCGCGGAGCCTCACGGAGGTCGAGGTCTCCAGCGTCAAGAAGAAGCTCAAAGACAAGGGATTCGCGCGCGGCGTGAGCCGGGACGACGTCCACAAGGGCGCCGAGGAGCTGGGGGTCCCGCTGGACGAGCACATTGCCTTCCTGCTCGAGGCCCTGCGTCCGCACGAGCGCACGTTCGGCCTCGGCAACGCGTAGCTCTACCGCAGACTAGTGAGTCATCCGACCCGGCCGATCGAGGCGGCGATCAATCGGGCCGCAGGGGCTCGGCCGGTCCCCGGCAACCGGGTCACCGTCCTGGTGGACGGCGCGTCGGCCTACGAGGCGATGCTATCCCGGATCGCGACGGCCCGGGACTGGATCCACCTCGAGAACTACATCATCCGCGACGACGGGGTGGGCCGGCGGTTCGCCGAGGCGCTGAGCGCGCGTGCGCGCGAGGGCATGGCCGTGCGGGTTCTGTACGACTGGCTCGGCTGCGTCAACACGTCGCGGCGGTACTGGCGCGATCTTCGCCGCGCGGGCGTGGAGGTGCGCTGCTTCAATCCACCTCATCTGCTGCAAGTCTTCGCCAATCTCACCCGCAATCATCGCAAGCTCCTGGTCACCGACGGGTGCTGCGCCATCACCGGCGGCCAGTGCATCGGTGACGAGTGGATCGGTGATCCCGCCAAAGGCCTGGCTCCGTGGCGCGATACCGGGGTCGAGATCGCAGGGCCGGCCGCGACGGCGCTTGATACCGCGTTCGAGACGACATGGTGTGCGAGCGGAGGAACTCTTCCGACCCGCGAGCACCGCCCCGCCGTGCCCGAGGCGGGCAACGCGGAGGTCCGGGTCGTGGTGGGTGAGCCGGGGAGAGAGCGGGCCTATCGAACGCTCGAGTATCTCACGGCCGGAAGCATCGAACGACTCTGGATAACGGATGCGTACCTCGTGCCGCCACCGCGACTGTTCCAGGCTTTGGTGGATGCCGCCCAAGACGGCGCCGACATCAGGCTGTTGGTGCCCAGCACGAGCGACGTCGCGGTGGTTCGGAATCTGACGCGCATCGGCTATCGTCGGCTCCTCCGCGCCGGCATTCGCATCTACGAGTGGGACGGCCCCATGCTGCACGCCAAGACGATGGTAGCGGACGGGCGGTGGGCCAGGATCGGGACCAGCAACCTCAACGCGTCGAGTCTCCTCGGCAACTACGAAGTGGACGTGCTGATCGAGGATGTGGCCTTCGCGCGGGATATGGAGGCGTTGTTCCGCCGCGACCTCGATCAGAGCCTGGAGGTGGAGCGTCGGGTGCGGGGCACCGGACGCATACAGCAAGTGCTTCCCACCGGGCTGCACCGGCGCCGCTCGGGACCCGTACCGGCTCCCCGGTCCCGGGCACCACGGCAGCTCCGGGGCCGGGCCGCCGTGGCGGCTCGCACCCTGATCAGCGCCGCGCGGCGCTCGGTATACGGACCACTGAGCCTCATCCTGGTTGTCCTGGGCACCTTGTTCCTCTTCCTGCCGCGCACCACGGCGTACGCCTTCGGGTTCGTATGCGTGTGGTTCGCAGTGGCCGCGGGAGTGGAGGCGTTTCGCCGTCGCGAAGGCGGAAGGGTCGGCCCCAAGGACGGTTAGATTCCCACCCATGCGACTGGTCATCACGTTCGGGCTGCTCGCCGCCACCGTGGCGCCGGCCGCAGCGCAGAACTCCGTCGGCCGCTTGCTGACCGACGTCCGTTACCTCTCCCACGACCGGCTGCAGGGTCGCCTCACCGGCACCCCCGGCGCCGACTCCGCGGCCGCGTACATCGCCCGACGCTTCGCCGAGGTGGGCTTGACCCCTCCGGCGGGCGGCTGGTTCCAGGATTTCACCGTATCGCCCGATGCGCCCGCCGCCCGCCACGCTCCGGTCGGCGGGGCGCGCGGGCGCAACGTGGTCGGTCTACTTCGCGGCTCCGACCCTGCCCGGCGCGAGGAGATCGTGGTGGTCGGAGCCCACTACGACCATCTCGGCCTGGGCGGCCCCTTCGCGCTCGACCCCGACAGCACCGGCGCGGTTCACAACGGCGCTGACGACAATGCCTCGGGTACGGCCGCCCTCATCGAGGTGGCCGCGCGACTGGCCCGCCGGCCGCCGGCTCGGAGCGTGGCCTTCATCGCGTTCGGAGGTGAGGAGCTCGGTCTGCTCGGCTCGGCCCACTACGTCCGGGAGTCCGGGAACGCGTCGGGCATCGCCGCGATGCTCAACCTCGACATGGTCGGCCGGCTCAAACACGACCGCCTCATCGTATATGGGACCGGCAGCGCCACCGAATTCCCGACGCTGCTCGATTCACTCAATCGAACCGAGAAGTTCGAGCTCGCGCTCCGACCCGACGGCTACGGACCGAGCGATCAGTCGTCGTTCTACGCGGCGGGCATCCCCGTGTTGCACTTCTTCACCAACGTTCACGAAGACTACCACCGGTCGACCGACGATTGGCAGAAGATCGATGTGCCGGGGCTCGCCCGGGTCGCCGGGTTCGCCGCGTCGGTGACCGCCGCGATCGCGGGCCGCCCGGCCCGGCCCACGTTCGTGGCCCTTCCGGCGACCGCGCATGGCGGTTCGGCCACCGGCACTGGGGGATACGGCGCCTACCTCGGCACCGTTCCCGACATGAGCGGAAGCGAGAGCGGCGTGCGGCTGGCCGGGGTGCGGGCCGGCAGTCCCGCGGAGAAGGCCGGCCTCAGGGCGGACGACGTGATCACTAAGATCGGCGATTACGAGGTGCCGGATCTCGAGGCGATGACCACCGCGCTCCGGAGCTACAAACCCGGCGACACTGTCGAGATCGTCGTCCGCCGCGAAGGATCGCTCGTCACCCTCACTGCCACCCTCGGGAGCCGGGGAACCTGATTCGATGCCCGTCCTCCATGCCGACCGCATCGTCGCCGCGCTCCGTGGCGCGTTCGCCAGAGAGGTGGGGCGCGAAGCGCTGCTCCGGATCGCGGCGGAGAAGATCCGCGCGGCCGGCGCGCCGTACACCTCGGTGTACATGTACATGCTCCACCGCGACGAGCTCGTGCTCGAAGCCCACGCGGGCCGAGAGACCGAACACACCCGCATCGCGGTGGGAGATGGAGTCTGCGGCACTGCCGTCGCGACCGGAGAGGATCAGAACGTCCCCGACGTGCGGGCCCTCTCGAACTACATCGCCTGCAACACGTGGACCCGGTCTGAGCTGGTGGTGCTGATTCGGCGCGGCACAACCATCCTGGGCCAGATCGACGTGGACAGCGACGAGCCGGATCCATTCACACCCGACGAACAGGCTGAGGTGACGAAGGTCGCCGACGCGCTCGCGGTGTTGCTGTAGGCCGTGCGCGCCTGGTCGTCTGCCCGTTTCACGGTCCCGCTTCCCGACGGCCACCGATTCCCCATCGCGAAGTACCAGCGGATTCGCGACACCATCATCGAACGCGGCATCCTCGCGCCCAGCGAGGTCGAGGAGCCCGATCGGGTGGAACGCTGGGCGCTCGGTCTGGTGCACAGCCCCGCGTACGTAGAGTCGATCGCCGAAGGCACCTTGGGACCGCTGGAGATCCGCCGGCTCGGCTTCCCCTGGAGTGACGCACTCCGCGAGCGCTCCTTCCGCACGGTACGGGGAACGGTCGAAGCCGGCTTCGACGCGCTGGCGCATGGTGCGGGGATCAACCTTGCCGGGGGCACGCACCATGCCTTCGCCGGGCACGGTGAAGGCTTCTGCGTGTTCAACGACGTCGCCGTCGCAGTGCGGGTGCTTCAGCGACACGGCCGGGTCCGCCGCGTCGCGATCGTCGATCTCGACGTCCACCAGGGAAACGGCACCGCGAGCATCTTCGCCGGCGATCCGGACGTTTTTACGTTTTCGATGCACGGCGCCAAGAACTTTCCCTTCAGAAAGGAGTGGAGCACGCTCGACGTGGAGCTCGATGACGGAACCGGTGACGCCGCGTTCTGCGCCCAGCTCGCAGCGCATCTCCCCATCGTGCTCGACGAGGCCTGCCCCGACGTCGTGTTCTACCTTGCCGGCGCGGATCCCTACGTGGAGGACCGGTTCGGTCGCCTGGCGCTGTCGTTCGACGGCCTCAGGGCCCGCGATCGCCTGGTATTCGAAGAATGCTGCCGGCGGAGTCTGCCGGTCGTGCTCACCCTCGCAGGGGGGTACGCCCGGTCCCTCGAGGACGTGGTCAGCATCCACGCCACGACGGTTCAAGAGCTTCGCCGTGTCTACGGCTGAGACCACCACCCAGCGGTCGGTGCCGGGCGCCCTGTTGTATGAACGGCGGGTCGGCACCGGGCCGCCCGTAGTCGTGCTGCACGGCGGCCCGGGGGCAAGCTTCGATTATCTGCTGCCGGGCTTCGACGCTCTGGCCGATGGCCGGACGCTGATCTACTACGATCAGCGGGGCGGCGGCCGTTCGCCGATCCCCCGGGACCAGCCGGTCGGCTGGCGGGACCACGTCGCCGATCTGGAGGCGCTGCGGGCGGTCTGGGGAGTCGAGCGGCTCACGATCCTGGGGTACTCATGGGGCGGATTGCTGGCCCAGCTCTACGCCATCGAGCATCGAGAGCGGGTCGAGCGGCTCGCGCTGGTATGTCCCGCACCGTCCTGGCGCGCGGCCCGTGACGAGTTCGAGCGCCGATTCTCGGCGCGGAACATGGCGCCAGAAGTCCAAGCGGAGCGGCAGCGTCTCCGGAACAGCGACCTGAGGGTGCGGGACCCTGAAGCGTTTCAGCGCCGCATGTTCGAGCTGTCGGTAGTGGCGTACTTCCACGATCCGGAGCAGGCACGGAACCTCACCGCGTTCAGAGTCGTCGGCCGCATCCAACAGGAGACCTGGGGCAGCCTGGGCGACTACGACCTGCGGCCGGAGTTGGACCGGCTGCGCGGCACGCCCGCCCTCGTGGTGCACGGTGCTTCCGATCCAATTCCGCTCGAGGCGTCCGAGGAGACCGCGGCGCGGATCAGGGCGACGCTCGAAGTGCTGGATCGGTGCGGACACTGCCCGCACGTGGAACGACCGGATCGGTTCGTACCCCTGCTCCACCGGTTCCTCCCGCACGTCTGAGCGGCCTTCCCCGGCTTGACACCGGATGATCCGTTCCGCCTCTTAGGCATATCTCGCATCAGGCACCGCGATGGCAACCCGCACAACCGGCATCTACGACACGGGCCTGGACAAGAACCCCGCCAATTACGTTCCGCTGACTCCGATCCAGTTCCTGGACTGGAGCGCATCGGTCTGTCCCGACCGCACGGCACTCATCTACGGCCGAACCCGCTACACCTGGGCTGAGACCTCCAGGCGTTGCCGCCGGCTCGCATCCGCGCTGTCGAAGCTCGGCGTTGGACGCGGCGACACCGTCGCGGTGCTGGCGTGGAACGTACCCGAGATGTTCGAGTGCCAGTTCGGCATCCCCATGGCCGGCGCGGTGATCAACACCATCAATGTGCGGCTCGATGCAGCCACCATCGGGTTCATGCTGGAGCACGGCGAAGCCAAGGTCGTGATCGCCGACCGCGAGTTCGCGGCCGTCCTCCGCGCCGCACTGGCCTCGTGCCCGACCCGCCCGGTGGTGGTGGACCTTCCCGATCCGGCCTACGACGGCCCCGACGAGCGGCTGGGCGCGATGACCTACGAGGAGCTGCTCGACACCGGCGATCCCGACGCGCCCTGGATCCCGCCGCTCGACGAGTGGGATGCCATCGCGCTCAACTACACCTCGGGCACGACCGGAAATCCCAAGGGGGTCGTGTATCATCACCGGGGTGCGTACCTGTCCGCCGTCGGCACCATCCTGTCCGGCAACATCCCCCGCCATCCGATGTTCCTGCTGACAGCGCCGATGTTCCATTGCAACGGCTGGTGTTTCCCCTGGGCCATCGCTGCGGTCGCCGGCACCGGCATCTGTATCCGGAAGGTGGAGGCGTCGACGATACTCGGACTCGTACGCGAGCATCGGATTACCCACTTCGGTGGCGCGCCGATCGTGCACAACATGCTGCTCAACGCGGCACCGGAGCTCTGGCAGGGCATCGACCACCAGATCGTCGGGTATATCGCGGGCGCCGCTCCCCCGCAGGCCACCATCGAGGCGATGGAACGCCACGGCGTGCGGCTGGCCCATGTATACGGGCTGACCGAGACCTACGGCCCCGCGACGATCTGCGTGCGACAGGACGAATGGGATCAGCTGGCCCCAGCCGCCCTGGCGTGGAAGATCGGCCGCCAGGGCGTCCGGTTCGTCATGGAAGAAGGGCTGGCCGTGCTGGACCCGGAGACGATGGAGCCGGTGCCCGCCGACAACGCCACCATGGGCGAGGTCATGTTCCGCGGCAACATGACGATGAAGGGCTACCTCAAGAATCCGGCGGCGACTGAGGAGGCGTTCGCGGGGGGATGGTTCCATTCCGGCGATCTCGCCGTCGTCCACCCCGACGGCTACATCAAGGTGCGGGACCGCGGCAAGGACATCATCATCTCCGGCGGGGAGAATATCTCTTCCCTCGAGGTGGAGGATGCGCTCTATCGCCACCCGGCCGTATTGGCCGCGGCGGTGGTGGCCCGGCCGGATCCGACCTGGGGTGAGACGCCGTGTGCGTTCGTCGAGCTCAAGCCGGGCGCGGAGGCGGGTGAGGCCGAGCTGATCGAACACTGCCGCGCGGCCCTCGCCCACTACAAGGCGCCCAAATCGGTAGTCTTCGGCCCGCTGCCCAAGACGTCCACCGGAAAGATCCAGAAGTACATCCTGCGCCAGCAGGTCCGCTCCGCCGATGCCATTCAATGAGTCCACCGGAAACGCCGTTCGTCCGGCGCGTGCGCCGGCCCGGTCGTCACTCTCCCCCTGGACCGCGGTGAGCGTTCTGCAGCCGGATGACGCTGTCGCTCACCCGGATCCCGCAGCTGAGATCCGGACCCTGACCGACGTCATCGTGGCCCGAAGCGGGGCGGTCGTGGCCATCGGCAAGCGGACCTTCTATGGCCAAGTCGAGGCCGACACCCGAGCTGCCTACGAGACGGCGGGCGAGGCCATGACCTGCAACATGGCATACGAAGACGCGGCCGAGAGGATCGAGACATTCCTGGGCAAGCGCTCCGCGGTCTGGCGCGGCCACTGACCGGTACACCGTTGGACTTCCTCGTGGCCGGCGGCCAGAGGCTCGAGTGCCGCCGGATTCCGTCTCG
>DASSUE010000436.1:0-2223 GCA_035707305.1 Gemmatimonadales bacterium | reverse complement strand
CACAACCTGCTCTTCGCCGGCTTCGTCAACGGCCGCATCACCGAAGCCCAGCTCCTGGCCGCGTACTCCAATCTGTCCCGCCGCCTCAACTGGGCGGTGGGCGTCGCGCAGGAGCCGTATTTCTACACCGACCTGAGTGCCTACGTGGGCGACGTGCCGGTCCCGGGCGAGGTCAGTCTGATCACCGACATCCGCCGTCTGGTCTTCCGGTCCGTGTTCGCTCAGGCGACCTACCCGTTCAGCCGGTTCCAGCGGCTCGAGCTCGGTCTCCGAGGCACCAACGTGAGCGAGGACGTGTACCGCATCGTGGAACCGCTCAACATCTTCCGCGACATCACGGTGCAGCAGTTCGACATCGACTCGAAGGCCTACTTCCAGCCCAGTGCGGCTCTGGTCTTCGACAACTCGCTCTTCGGCTATACCGCGCCCTTCGCGGGCCGCCGCTATCGCTTGAGCGTGGGACAGAACATCGGCGATTGGCGCTTCACCGAGCTCCTGGCCGACGTTCGGCGGTACGACAAGATCGCCGGCCCGGTGACCTTCGCGACGCGCGGCTTGTTCATCGGACGCATCGGGCGCGATGAACGTGAGTTCCGGATCTTCGCCGGCATCCCCGAGCTGATTCGTGGCAATACCTCGGGGTCATACCGCCGCAACGAGTGCTTGCTCGCCAACGACGCCGGCACCCAGACCGGTTGCGCGGCGCTCGACCGGCTGGTCGGAACCCGAATCGCCGTGGGCACCGCGGAGCTCCGGTTCCCGCTGCTCACACCGCAAGTGTTCCGCAGCCTGCCGTCGGCGATCCCGCCGCTGGAGGCGGCCGTCTTCTTCGACATCGGGTTGGCCTGGGAGGACGGGAACACCATCAAGTGGTCGCGGGAGCCAGGCGACGACCCCGTGAACGTGCGTGAGCCGCTCATGACCTATGGTGCCTCGGTGCGGTCGAACCTGTTCGGGTTCCTGATCCTCAGGCTCGATTACTCCCGTCCGCTCCGGCGCGACATCAAGCACCTCTGGACGCTATCACTGGGGCCGGCGTTCTAGGAGCCGGCGAGAAGGTCGAGAACAGGCGAGAAGGGGCGAGAACGGGGGAGGAGACCCCGATCTCGCCCCTTCTCGCCTGTTCTCGCCGGTTGCTTCCCGTTTATCTTCAGAGCCGTGTCGTTTCGCCACTTAGCCTCGATCATCCCAGCAGCCGTCGTGGCCGCCGCCTGCGGCGGCGGTGGCGAGGTCGGGCGCCTTCCCGACGCCCCTCGCACGCACGCCGCAGCCAGCGTTCTTCGCCTTCCCCGCGACAAGGGCTCGGCGCGGCTCTATCGTCTACCCTCGCTCGAACCGTCCGCCTGGAGACAGACCGACAAGCTCCCGGTGCTCGCGACCGTGGTCGGCGCGGATCTGGAGCAACGGTTGGTCTACGGGCTCGACGACAAACAGAACCTCTTCGGCCTCGATCTCGAATCGCGTAGAGTCCGGTCCTTCCTCCCCCGGGTGCGGTACGCCGCGGTCGGCCCGGACGGCGCTCTCTATGCCGTCGACAGCACCGCTGGAGTGACGCAGTTCGTGCGGCGGGCGCCCGTCAAATTCCGCGAGAAGCTCGCCGGAGCGCCGGCCGAGATGTTCGGGACGCTGCACGGCGGCCTCGTCGTGCTGCCGAAGGACACGCGCGGCGAGGCGATGCTGCTCACCTCCGATCAGTCACGCTCGGCGGTCCGACTGCCGGCGGGGGGAGCCGCCGCCACCTACCTCGGTGACCTGGTTGCGGTCGCCGCCGATTCCGCCGTTGTACTGTACGAGCCTCAGGCCGACCCGGCGGTGCGAGCGATCGAGATGTCGGGTGGGGTGCGAGCGGTCGTCTTCTCGCCGTCGGGACATCGTTTGTACCTGGCCCTCAAGATCGGCGACCTGCGCGTGCTCGACCGGCTGAGCGGCGAGACGCTTGAGACCCTCGAGCTCCCCGGCCCGGCGCGCGAGCTCCGAATGCACTTCTACGGCAACTGGCTGCTCGCCCGGCCCGAAACCGGCGATTCGGCCTGGGTGATCGATCTCTCCACCAATAAGATCGCGGGCACCGTGCCGGCCCGCTGGAGCGCCGACCTTCCGGCGGTAGCGGGCGAGCGGACCTTGCTCGTGCGCGCCGGCGGCGACGTGCGTGCCCGCGACCTGGGAGCCCCGAAATTTCCGGTCACGGGCGAAGTGGACGGCGGTGCCGACGACGTCTGGCTG
>DASSUE010000435.1:0-2358 GCA_035707305.1 Gemmatimonadales bacterium | reverse complement strand
CGCCCGGATCCTGCGAGAGGTCGTGGACGCGCTGGCCTACGCCCACCGCCACGGCGTCGTGCACCGGGACATCAAGCCGGACAACATCCTGCTCGCGGACGGTCACGCGGTCGTCACCGACTTCGGGGTGGCGAAGGCGCTGGAAGGGGGGCAGGCGGAGGGGCGGTCGGGCGGATCGACGCTGACGTCGCTGGGCGTGGCCCTCGGTACGCCGACGTACATGGCGCCGGAGCAGGCGGCGGCCGATCCGCATGTGGACCACCGCGCGGACATCTACTCTGTGGGCGTCCTGGCCTACGAGATGCTCGCGGGCCAGCCGCCGTTTTCAGCGCCCACCCCGCAGGCAATGCTCGCCGCGCAGATCACTCAGGCGCCCGAGCCGTTGACGACCCGCCGCCCCGCCTGTCCGCCCGCACTGTCCAGTGCCGTGATGCGCTGCCTAGAGAAGCGGCCGGCCGATCGGTGGCAGACCGCGGCCGAGCTCGCGCCGCAGCTCGACCCCGCCTCCACGCCGAGTGGTGGAATTCAGCCGACCGGCGCGCAGCCGTCGATCTCGTCAGGATCAGAAACCGCGCTCCGGCGAACGCACCCGGTTCGAGTGGCCGCGCTCTTCGCGGCCGCCTCAGCGCTCGTGTTGGGGATCGTCGCGTTCCTGATGTACCGCCTCGGCCTGCCCGACTGGGTGCTGTGGGGAGCGGGCGTCCTGCTGCTCATCGGGCTGCCCATCATGCTGGTGACCAGCTTGCACGAGCGGCGACGGGCGCTGGCGCGCACGACCGCGGTCGTGACGCCGATGGAGCCGGGCCACGCCCGCTGGTTTACCTGGCGTCGAGCACTGCTGGGGGGAGGGCTCGCGTTCGCCGGCCTCGCCGTCGTCGTCGGGAGCTACACGGCGATGCGACTCCTCGGCATCGGTCCCGTCGGCACTCTGGTCGCTTCCGGCGTACTCGACAAGCGGGATGCAATCCTCCTGGCTGATTTCGAGAACCGGACCGCGGACACGACGCTCGCCTCCTCGGTAACCGAGGCATTCCGGGTGGACTTGGCGCAATCGCCCACCGTGCGCCTGCTCGACCCGCAGGGTGTGCGGGACGCGCTGCAGCGAATGGAGCGGCCGGGTAGCGTCACCATTACCCCGGGCCTCGCCCGCGAGGTCGCGGAGCGCGAGGGCGTCAAGGCGGTGATCACGGGGCAGATCGATCCCGTGGGCAAGGGCTACGTGCTCTCCGCGAACGTGGTCTCCGCCGCGACCGGCAGTGTGCTCGTGTCGGTCCGCGAAACCGCATCCGACCAGGCGGGACTCCTCCCGGCCATCGACGCGCTCTCCAGCAAGCTGCGCGAGCGCATCGGCGAGTCTCTCGTAACCATCCGAGCGAATCCGCCGCTCGAACAGGTGACCACCGGCTCGCTGGCGGCGCTACGGAAGTACTCCGAGGCGCTCAGGCTGGAGGAGGAAGATCGTCCGGCGGAAGCGATTCTGCTGCTCGAAGAAGCGGTGACCCTCGACAGCGGGTTCGCCATGGCGCACCGCAAGCTCGCGGTCAACCTCTCCAACATGAATGTGGATCCGCAGCGGCAGTTGGAGGCCAGCACGCGGGCCTTTGCCCACCGCGACCGGCTCCCGGAGATTGAGCGGGGGCTGGCGACTGCGTGGTACTACGGCAACGTCGAGGGGGACCGCGCCAAGGAAGCGGCCGCCTACCGATCGGTGCTGGCCCGCGATCCGGACAATACCGTCGCCCTCAACAACCTCTCCATTGACCTGTTCGCCGCCGGCCAGTTCGCCGCGGCTGAAAGTCTGGCGCTCCGCGCCGCCAGCCTGGGCCGGGGGCAGGCGTTCACGTTGAACGCGATGGTGGCGCAGATCGCCCAGGGCCGATTTCCGGAGGCGCGCGCGACACTCGAACGCTACGAGGCGAAGCAGCCAGGCACGGCTGGCGGCACAGAGCTCCGGGGCTTGCTCGCAGGAGCGGAAGGGCGGCTCGACAGCGCCGAAAACATCTTTCGCCGTCTGCGCGACCACAACAAGGCGAGCCCCGACATCCAGATCAACATCAATCGCAGCCTCGCCCGGGTGAGCCGGACGCGCGGCCGGCTGGCCGATGCGGAGCAACATGCCCGCGCGCTCATGCAGGCCGCCGAGGCGGCTGGCGACGTTGCGAACTATTTGGATGGTGCCATCGACGTCGCGTATCTCGCTCTTGATTTTCGCGATCGCCGAGACCGCGCGCTGGAAACGGTCCGCACGGCACTGGCCCGATATCCGCTCGAGAAAATGCCGCCCCTCAATCGTCCGTATCCTCGGCTCGCGAAATTCTTCGCCCAGGCGGGCGAGCGCGAGACCGCCCGCCGCCTCCT
>DASSUE010000434.1:0-5591 GCA_035707305.1 Gemmatimonadales bacterium | reverse complement strand
CGGTCCGCTTCCTCGGGATCGTCCTCCGCCAGCAGTTTCGCGTAGACCGGGATGAACGACGCCGACAGGGCGCCTTCGCCGAACAGATTCTGAAGGAAGTTGGGGATTCGGAACGCCGCTGCGAAGGCGTCGGCCGCGTCGGAGGTAGCCAGGTAATGGGCCATGACCCGGGTGCGCACCAGCCCCACGATGCGGCTGAGCAGGATACCCGCGGCCACGAGGGCCGCCGGACGCGAGGGCCGCTTCGGCCGCTCGCTCAGGGCGAGGGCGGCGGTGGAAGGGTGGAACGCTGCGGCGCCTCAGCGAGCAGCCGCTGAAGGAACTGATTCTCTTCTTCGAGGTTGCGAACGCTGCGGGTGAGGTCGTCCACTTCGGACTCGAGGAGCTCAACCTTCTTCGCCAGGTCCCCGAGCGCGGCCGGGGTCTGCTCCGGTCCCTCCAGCCGTCGGGCCAATGCCCGGCCGATGGGGGAGTCGATCACGATGCCGATGATCGGGATCAACAGTGCCACCAGGAGGATCAGCGCGATCACGGCCATATGTCGAGTCTATGCCGGGGCCGGGGCGCCCTCAAGTGCTTCGGCGTACCACTCGCGGATGGCGCGCAGAAGGTCGGTTACCAGGCTGGGACCGTAGCGGGCTAGAAACGGTGGCAGCGACAGCAACCGCTCCTGGGGCTTCCCTTGCGGCCACACCGCCGCGCGCGCCCGAGCCAGCTGCGCCAGCTCCGTCTCCTCTCGCTTCTTCAAGTGCTGCACCAGCTTCTTTTCGACGTCGTGGGTTCCCGCCAATGCCTGATGCCGTACCCCCTGGATTGGTTTGACGAGCGTCGGATCGATTTCGGCAGCCCGTCGGCCCACTGCCTCGTAGCTAGCCTCGATGACGTGACGGAGCGATGCGAGCGCCTCCACGATGTCCGCCGGCAGCTGCGAGCGCACCAGCCGGGCCTCGAGCGGCCCCGGCGCCTGCATCAACTCATCCAGCGTTACGCCGAATTTCTCCAGGACCCGGGTCACGCGAGGTTCCACCAACACGCCGGACCAGCGGGGGAGGGCCTGCTGCGGCGTCACACCGAGTCGGCGGTAGATCGGCGGCGTGAGGGCGAGGTAACGAAGCTCCCCGGGCCCGCCCAGGTACGCGACGGTCGGTAGCAGCGCGCTCTCCACCACCGGCCGGAGCAACACGTTGGCCGAGAACCGTTCTGGCTCGCTGGCGCCCAGCGCCTCGAGCTCGGACATGGTATACGAGGACTTGCCGCGCCGGGTGGTAAACCGATCGGCCTGGCGCAACAACCGATCACGCCCCAGCCGACAGTCGAGCATGACCAGTGTGGCCCCGACGCCGATGGTGATTCCCGAATCGGTGCCACCGGCCGAGAGCTGGTCCGCGAGCGCCGCCAGGTCCGATTCAAGGAGCGCCGAGTCACGGAGCGCCCGGAGAAGGAGCGGCACCGCCGCGCGCTTCACCGCCGGGTGCGTGCTGTCGAACATCACGACCCCAAGCGGTGCCAACAGCTCCGCCAGAGCGTCACGATAGCTCGCCGCGACGGTGGCGTCGGGCCGGAAATGCCTCGTCAACCAGGCCAGCGTGTCGGCCCGGAACTCGGACGGTGGAAGGTCGCGCTCCAACGCCGCCAGGGCATCGGTCACCGCCGGCCCCAGCAGCTCCCGGTACATCGGTGTCAGCGGCGCCTCCGGCGGGCGCGGCGGCAAGCTTGCCCCCGCCACGGTCCCGTCGGCGGCGATCCACCAGGCGTGATTGGCCTCGGCGAAGTCGTGGTCGTCGCCCGCAACCCAGAACACCGGCACCACCGGGCGCGACCAGCGCTCCTCGAGGATCGCTGCCAGCGCGGCCGCGGACAGGGCTTTGTGGATGGTGTACAGCGGCCCGGTGAACAATGCGGGCTGCTGCCCCGTGGTGAGCACGACGGCATCCGGCGCGCGAAGTCGATCGAGGAGGCCCTCATGACCGCGCGGCACCGTGAATGCGGGCAACAGGGCCGGATCGACACCACCGTTTCGCGGAGCCGGTGGCGCGAGCGGCGCCCCGAGAGGGGTGGCCACGAACTCCACGGTCACGCCGCTCGCCCCACGACGATCGCTCGGGGCGACCCCGGCGCGAGCGGCCCCCCGTCGTAATCCCCGTAGGTATGCTCGACCGTCAGCCCCGCGGCCCTGAACATCCGCTGCAGGTCCTGGGGCGAGAGCAGACGCACCCGCTCCGTGTACGTCCGGTCGGCCGGGGCCCGTATGGTCTTGAGCACGTAGCGTCCGTCCGCCGAGAGCTGGCGGGTGACGTCCGGCGTCGTGCTGTCCACTTGGGCGTCCGCAGCTGCCACCGCGGCCCGCACGGTGTCGGCGTTCAGGAAGTCCAGCACCAGGCGCCCCCCGGGCACGAGGGTTTGTCTGAGTGCCGCGATGACGGCGGCATGTTCGTCGTCGTGGAGGAAATACCCGAAGCTGGTAAACAGATTCACCGCGAGGTCGAACGAATTGGGGCGGAACGGTAAGCGGCGCATGTCCCCCCGGACCAGGGGCGCTCCCGTGACGACGCGCGCGCGACGGAGCAGCACCGCGGAGAGATCGAATCCGACGCACCACGCGCCTGCCGCCGCGAACACCCGCGCGTGCCGCCCCGCCCCGGCGCCCACGTCGAGCACACGGATGCCAGGGCGCCACGGCACGGTTCGACGCACCAGCCCGGCAATGCGCTCGGCGTCGGTCTCGTCACGGTGCGGATAGAGACGGAGATATTCCTCACCGAACCATTCCTCGAACCATTCGGGCATGGCTGGCCGGGGCTAGCTAACGGCCCTTGTGGTACGGCTCGCCCCGCAAAATCGTGAACCCGCGGTACAGCTGCTCCAGCGCGACCACGCGCGCGAGCTCGTGCGGCAGCGTCGCGGGGCCGAGGCTCCAGCGCTCCGCGGCAGTTCCAAGGAACTCTGCGGACAGACCGTGCGAGCCGCCGATGGCCACGACGAGCGGCCGCCCCCGCTCCTGCCAACCAGCGAGGCGGCGGGCGAGTTCCGCGCTCGACCACAAGCTGCCCGACCGAGCCAGCGCCACCACCGTCGAGCCGTCCGGCAGGCGGGCGCGAAGCGCCGCGACATCGCGCTCGCGTGCCTCGTCCGGGGTGCCGGCCCGGGACTCACGAACCTCGACTTCCTCGACCCGGCCGTAGCGCTGGAGGCGGCGGACGTACTCGTCGGCCGGGGTTCGGAATGCCGGCCGAAGCTTGCCCACCGCCAGCACCACAATGCGCATCGGCGTCAGGCATACATACCGCGGAGTCGGTGCACGGCGGCGACCCGGTCGATCGCCAGCATGTATGCGCCGATGCGCAGGTTGATCCCGTGGCGGGTGGCCATGCCTGCCACCTCGTCGAACGACTGCACCATGATGCGCTCCAGCCGCGAATTCACGGTGTCCTCGTCCCAGAAGTAGCCGCCGCGGTCCTGGACCCACTCGAAATAGCTCACGGTGACCCCGCCGGCGTTGGCCAGGATGTCGGGGATTACGAAGACGCCGTTCTCCTCGAGAATGCGGTCCGCCCCGGCCGTAGTGGGGCCGTTGGCGCCCTCGCAGATGATGCGAGCCTTGATCTGCCCGGCATTGTGGCTCGTGATCACGTTCTCCAGCGCGGCGGGCACCAGGACGTCGCAGTCCAGCGTGAGCAGCTCCTCATTGGTCACGTGCTGGCCCTCCTTGTACTCAGCGCAGAACTTCCGCTGCCGCACGTGCTGGATCACGTCCTGGATCTTGAGTCCCTTCTCATTGTAGACCCCGCCCGACTTATCGCTGACCGCGACCACCTTCATCCCCTCGGCTTCCATCAGCTCCGCGGCGATGGAGCCGACGTTGCCGAATCCCTGCACCGCCACCCGGGCACCTTTGACCGGCACCTTGAGCCGCTTGAGCGCTTCGCGCGTCACGAACATGCATCCGCGGCCGGTGGCCTCGCGGCGCCCCAGCGATCCGCCCATGGCTACCGGTTTGCCGGTGACTACCGCCGTCACGGTGTGGCGTTTGTGCATGGAGTAGGTGTCCATGATCCAGGCCATTACCCGCTCATTGGTATTCATGTCTGGCGCGGGGACGTCCGAATCGGGACCGAGCATCTCGATGATGTTGGCGGTGTAGCGGCGTGTGATGCGCTCCAGCTCGACGTTCGAGAGCTGCGCCGGATCGCAGACCACGCCGCCCTTCGACCCTCCGAACGGGATGTTGACCACGGCGCACTTCCACGTCATCCACGCTGCAAGCGCCTTCACCTCGTCCAAGGTCACGTTCAGATCGAACCGAATGCCGCCTTTGGCGGGGCCGCGGGACGTGTTGTACAGCACCCGGTAACCGGTCAGTACTTCGACGTCCCCGGCGTCGCGCAGGAACGGCACCGACACGATGACCTGTTTTTCCGGGCTGCGGAGCACCTTGTAGAGCCCGGGATCGAGGCTGAGCCGCTGGGCGGCGTGGTCGAAGCGCGACATCATGGCCTCGAACGGATTTTCCTCGCCCAGAAAGCGGTCCTTGTCGGGCCGGATGACGGGATAGGCACTGGTCTGCGGAAACGCTGACGTCATGAGTTCTCCGGGTAGGTCCGGGTCGGGGTCAGAAGCGGTCGGCGGGGGTAACGACGGCGTCGAGTGCGGCAGTCAGCTCGTCCTCACCCGCTTCCCAGCTCAGGTCGAGCACCGCCACCAGCGGCTCCGGCACCCGGTGGGGCCAGCGGTCCCGCAGCTTGACGGCGTCCTTCTCGGTGATCACGACGTGGTCGGCGCGGCGGGCCGCGTGCGCCAGCCATGCGACATCCTCGTCACGGAACTCGGCGCGATCCTTCCAGGTGGCGACCTGGACGGCGGCGCCGGTCGCTTTGGTCTGGGCAACGAACGCATCGGGGTCTGCGATCCCTGACGCCGCGACCACCCGCTTGCCGGAAAGCGATGCCGCCTCGCGCCGCTCCCCGCTCACCAGGCCCTCGAGATGGCGGAGCCCGAGGTGCACGATGGCGACCGGGCCCTGCACTGCGGCAGCGAGATCGGCGGCCAGCGCCTGCGCGGCGTCGTGAGGCGCCCGCTTCCGGGTGATGATGGCGGCGCCGGCCCTGGCCAGCGCTCGCCATCCCTCGCGCCACGGACCGGCCGGCAGGGTCCATCGCACGGCGCGGCTGGTTTCCGCGCTCAGCACCGCCAGGTTCAGATCCCGCTGCACATCGAGCCGCTGGTAGGCGTCGTCCAGGATCACCACGGTGGCCCCCTGTGCGAGTGCGCGCTCGGCGCCTGCCACCGGGTCGGCGTCTCCCAGGACGACGGCGCCCGGTACGGCGTGCCGGTGGACCAGGACATCGTCGGTCGCGCCGGGAACAAGAATGGCCGGCGGAAATCCGCCGGCCGCGTAATGCGTCGCGATCCAGTCCGCGACGGCCCCTTTCCCCGAGCCGCCAAGGGTGAGATTTCCCACGCTCACGGAGGGAAGCGGCAGATCTCGCACCGACAGCCACCCGCGGGCGTAAGCGGCGGCACGGGCCGCCATCCCCCCGCGCCAGAGCGCCGACGCGGGCACCAGCACTCCGCGCGCCAGCCGGGCCTCGAGC
>DASSUE010000433.1:0-3037 GCA_035707305.1 Gemmatimonadales bacterium | reverse complement strand
GATGTGCGGGTGCTGGAGCCGGGCGGCGAAGCGGATCTCGCGCTGGAACCGCTCGGGGCCGAGCGAGGCGGCGAGCTCGGGGTGGAGCAGCTTGAGCGCGACCGGCCGGTCGTGCTTGACGTCGTGGGCGAGATAGACGGTGGCCATGCCCCCGCGGCCGAGCTCACGCTCGAGTGCGTAGCGTTCTCTCAATCCCTCCTGGAGGTGCTTGGGGAGATCGGCCAATAGAGCCTGCGGAGGTGGCGTGGTGACAGACAACTATACCTGCGGAAACAGGAGGGTGCCAAACTGGCGTTCGGGAGGTTCACAGCCCGTTTGAGAGGATTCACCACGGAAAGACGGAAGACACGGAAGAAACACGGAGAACTACGATAGACCTGGTATTCCGTGTTGACTCCGTGTGTTCCGTGCTTCCGTGGTGTACTATGGCCCCTGCGGAGCGCCTCACACCCGCACGAAATCTGCGACCACCGGGTCGGCCCGGAGCTCCGCCAGCGCCGCGTCGTCGGGGCGCACCGGCCGATCCCTGGCGCAATCGACCAGGCAGAGAAACCCCAGCGGCACGCCGCGGGTGGCCCGGAACTGGTGCCACGTGCCCGGCGGGACGTGCACCAGATCGTGCTCGGCGAGGTCGATCACCTCACGGCCCACCAGCGCCTGACCTTCGCCGCGGAGCACCAGCACCGCGTGCACATGCTCGTGGCGCTCGAGCGACGACCAGCCGCCAGGCTCGATCTCGAAATACCGGAGCTCGCAGCCGATCCCTGCGCCATCGAACAGCACCTGCCGGGTGACGTCGCGGAAGTGGGTGCCGTTGGGCTTGTACGCCAGCACCGGGACCCCGTCCCAGCGGAAAGGCTGGGTCTGTGGCAAATGCGTCCTGGTCACGTCTCCTCCGCTGCCTCCGACGCCGCCCGCGCGACCGCATCCACCAGCGCGCCCGCCCGTGCGCCGATTTGATCCCCCGCCTCGTAGAGGCTCGCTCCGATGAGGAGCATACAGTCCCGGCCATAGAACCGCACCAGCTGCGCCACGCGCTCGACCCGGATTCCACCGGCGGGCACCGGCAGCGCGGAACGGTGCGCGGATTGGGGACGGCGCATCTCGTCGGCCAGCGCGCGGCAGGTGTCGAGGGAATAGCTGAACCGCCCGCCCGCGTGGGGAAAGATCACCGCGTCGGCGCCGTACCAGCGAAAGAGCTTGCCGAGCAGCGCGGTCTCCGAGATGCGGAGCGAACCACCGAACGCCGGGTGCGCCATGATTGCCACGTCCTCGGATTCGGCGGCGAGCTGGTGAAGGAGCGGGAGCCCGACGACCATGGGCGAGATCATGACCGCGCGGACGCCGGCCTCGCGGGCGAACCGGAGCTGAGTGAACACCCGGTCGGGGGTGCCGATGAGGTTCGGGACGTACACAGCCGCACGGCCGCTCTCTCCGGCGGCCTCTCCGACGGCTCGCTGGCAGGCTTCCACCCGCTGCTCGAAGGGGCAGAACGGGTGGTCGGCCAGGCCGTGATCGTCCTTGACGACGTCGAGCCCGGCGCGCGCGAGGGCCCCGGCGAGCCGGGCAAGTTGAACCGCGTCGAGGCCCATCGGCTTGAGCGCGGTCGCGGTGAGCGGCCGGTCCGCGACGCCGGTGAGCGCACGCCAACCCTCCACACCGAGGTTCGGTCCGGGGAACGCTGCGAGGGCGTGGTCCGGGAGGTTCACGTCGTCGAGCACCACGTCGGGCCAGAGCGACGCATTCCCGAAGACCACGTTGAGGAGCTGGGCGGGGTCGAGCGCGGTGGTCGCGAGCGGCTGCGCGACGACGACCTTGTAGTGTTCCGAGTCGTGCAGCTCGATCAGCTCGATCCGGCCCAGCACCCGCTCGCGGGCCGTGCGGTCCCGGAGGGCGGCCCGGGGGAGCTCCACCGTCTGCTCCAGGAGCAGCGCTTCGGCGCGCGCCTCGATTGCGCCCGCATCAGCCTGCACCAGATAAGTGGCCCGAAGCACCGGTCAGCGGTAGTACTGGTCCATCAGATTCACTTAGGTGTCGCGCCCCATCGCTCCCGCGACCCACTCGAGGACGGCGAAGCTAAGCCGGCTGCCAACTGGATAGCTACGGTGCCACGCCCGACCGATCACGATGCACCCCCCGACCGGTTCACCACGGAAGCACGGAAAGCACGGAAGAAACACGGAACACGCTGTTTACACGGGATCAGACGCCGATCATCCGGCGGAGAAGCTTCGGATGCAGCCGCCGGACGTCGAGCCGCTGGAGCCCGAACCGACCCGCGATCTCGCGGGCCTGGGCGAACTCGCGGGAGGTGAGGCGGCGGTTGATCTCCTGGTGCCGCTCCGCGCTCACCTTGCCGGCGGGGTAGTACTGGTCCATCAGGTTCACGTAGGTGTCGCGCCCCAGCTCCTTGGCGATCCATTCGAGAATCGCCTCGGTCTCGTCCAGCGCGCCGGGCATCACCAGGTGCCGGATGATGAGCCCGCGCCGAGCGAGGCCGTCGCCGTTCACCACCAGCGGGCCCACCTGCCGGTGCATCGTCCGGATCGCCGCGCGGGCCGCGTCGGGATAGTTCTCCGCCTTGAGCCAGCCGCGGCTCCGCTCCGCCGACCAGCACTTGAAGTCGGGCATGTAGATGTCGACGACGCCGTCCAGCTGCTCGATGCTCTCCAGCGAGTCGTACGCGCTGGTGTTGTAGACGATGGGGAGCCGGAGCCCGCGATCCGCCGCGACCGCGACCGCCTCGATCACCTGCGGCACCACGTGCTCGGGAGTCACGAAGTTGATGTTGTGGCAGCCCCGGTCCTGGAGATCGAGCATCATCCGGGCGATCTCCTCCGGCCGGTGGCCCGGCGTCACAGTGCCGGGGCGGATCGCCTGGCTGATGTCGAAGTTTTGGCAGAAGACGCAGCGGAGGTTGCAGTGGCCGAAGAAGATGGTGCCCGAGCCGCGCCAGCCGCGGAGGCAGTCCTCTTCGCCGAAGTGAGGGAACCAGCTCGAGACCACGGCGTACCGCCCGGTCTTGCACGCGGCCCAC
>DASSUE010000432.1:0-4188 GCA_035707305.1 Gemmatimonadales bacterium | reverse complement strand
GAACGTAAAGGGGAGCCGAATCGACTCGACCAGCTGCTGCCCGGTCCGGACGCCCTGCACGTATAGCGTCTTGAGCAGGAGGTCGATGATGAATTCGGGACCGAGTCCCGTGCTCGCCAGCGACTCCGGCATCGGGGGGCGATCCAAGCTGCCCCAGGATTCGAGGCGCTGGGGGGCGGCGGTGGTCATGGAGAAGCCTCCGGGGTGCAGACGATCGTGTCGCCCACCCCGGTGCCGCTCGCCTGCAGCGTGCCCGCGGGGAGCTCGAGCGCTCTGGCGGCAGCCCGGTGCCAGCCGGTGCGCGCGCCCGGCGCCAGATCGTGATAGACCGCGACCACGGCGCCGTTCAGGTCGAGAAATGCCACGTCGAGGGGAAAGCGCATGCCCAGCATGTGGACGGCCTTGCAGGGATCGAGCAGCAACCCCTCACCGGCCGGCAGGCCTTCGCGGCCCAACAGTCCGCGAAGCCGGAGCCACCAGCGGTCGGCGACGCCGATCTGGTCGCCCAGCAGGCGGCCGCGTCCATTCGCCGCGCGCATTCGCCGCATCAGACCTGGCCCAAAGCCTCGTAGATCTGAATCAGCGCGGCGCCCAGAATGACGACGAACATCGCGGGGAAGATGAACAACACCAGCGGGAACACCAGCTTGATCGTGGTCTTGGCCGCGGCTTCTTCGGCCCGCTGGCGCCGCTTGGTGCGCATGGTATCGGCGTGGACCCGAAGCGCAGTGGCCACGGACGTGCCGAAGCGGTCGGTCTGCACCAGCATGGCCATGAGTGACCGGATATCATCGAGCCCGGTGCGGTCGCCCATGTTCCGGAACGCCTCGTCTCGCGGCGTGCCGGCCCGGATCTCGAGGTTCACCAGCGCGATCTGCTCGCTCAGCACCGGGCTCAACCGCTCGATCTCTTCGGACACTCGCACCAACGCCTGGTTCAGCCCCAGACCGGCTTCAACGCAGACCACGAGCAGATCGAGCGCATCCGGCAGCGCTTTCTGCATTTCCTTCTGACGCCGGGTGATCCGGGACCCAATGTAGAACGACGGGAAGATGTAACCCATCGCCCCGAACCAGGCCGTGGCGAGCACACCCGCGAGCGAGGTCATGCCGAGCACCGACAGCAGCGCCACCGACGTCGCGGCGAGGCCGATGGGCAATGCGATGCGGGAGCCGAGGTAGACCGGCACCGCCGCCCGGCTGGTGTAACCGGCCTGGACCAGCCGCAGCCGCATCGCAGAGATGTCCGCGTGCCGGCCCTCGACCCGTTCGCCCAGCGTCTGAAGCAGGGCGACCACCTTCTCCGCGCGAGCCTGGCGGCGGCGGCGCGCCAGCGTCTCCCGCACCTTGGGGTCGAGGCCGTCGGCGTCGGTCAGGCGGGTAGCGAGCGTGCTCTGGCGACTGGGCGCGAGTTCGGCCAGGAACAGGAAAGCCGACGCGACCGACAGGGCGACGAAGATCACCGCGAGGATCAGGAGCATCCGTGCCTCAGATCTCGATGTCGATGATCTTGCGGATCCACAGGAACCCGGTGATCTGCATGAGCGTCGCGATCAGCACCAGCAGCTTCCCGATCGGGTGCGTGAACAGCAGCTTCATGTAGTCCGGGTTCAGGGCGTAGATGAGGAACCCGACGATGATCGGCAGCACCGCGAGCGTGTAGCCGCTGAAGCGCCCTTGCGCGGTGTACACCCGCAATTGCCGTCTGATGGTGAAGCGGGCCCGGATCACACTAGCGAGATTGTCCAGTACCTCGGCGAGGTTGCCGCCGACCTCGCGCTGGATGAGAATCGCGGTCACGAGGATTCGCACGTCGATGAGCGCCACGCGGTCGGCCATCGCGATGATCGCGTCGTCGAACGGGAGACCGAAGCGCTGTTCCTCGAACGTGCGCTGGAACTCAGTGGAGATCGGGTCTTTCAGCTCTTCGGCGACCATCCGGAAGCCGGCCGACAGCGGGTGTCCGGCGCGGATGGCGCGGCCGAGGAGGTCGATGGCGTCGGGGAGCGAGCTCTCGAACGCATCGATGCGGCGCTGGCGTTTCCGCTTGAGGTACCAGATCGGCAGGTAGGCGCCAAAGGCCGCGGCCATGATGGCGAACGGAAGGAACCGGGTCAGAATCAGCAGCGCGGCTCCGAAGCCGATCGAGAGCCCGACGCACATCAGCAGCAGGGCCTCGACGGTGGTGGACGTACCCGCCTGTTGCAGCAGGAGCGACAGGTCCCTGATCCGCGGGGTGGTGGCCGCGAGCTGCTGCAGCCACGCCGGCTGGTTGGCGTTCCGCCCCCGCAGCAGGCCGCCGCTCTCCACCCGGTCCAGCGCCCCGATCCCCTCCAGCTGCCGCATCATGTTCCGGCGGCGCCGGGATTCCTGGGTGAACTCGATCAGCAGCGCCAGGCCCACCGTCCCGAAGGTGACGGCGAGAAAGACCAGCGCGGCGGCGAGCCACGATGTGGCGGGTATGTTCACCAGCGCTCGCGGCCGAGCCTCTGGCCGTCCCGGTTGAGGAAGAGCAGCGCGGACAGATCCACGCCGTAGGCCTTGAGCCGCTCGGTGAACTTGGGCCGGATGCCGCTGGCCATGAAGCGTCCCACCACCCGCTCGTCCTCGGCGATGCCCTGCCGCTCGAACGTGTAGATGTCCTGCATCGTGATGACGTCGCCTTCCATCCCCGAGATCTCGGCGATCTGGGTGACCTTGCGGGTACCGTCGCTCAGGCGGCTCACCTGGATGACCACCTGGATCGCGCTCGCGATCTGCTGCCGCATGGCTTTGTCGGGCAGGTCGAGGCTGGCCATGGAGATCATGGTTTCCAGGCGGCTCAGCGCATCGCGCGGGCTGTTGGCGTGCAGCGTGGTGAGCGACCCATCGTGGCCGGTGTTCATGGCCTGGAGCATGTCGACGGCCTCGCCGCCGCGACACTCACCCATGATGATCCGGTCGGGCCGCATACGGAGCGCGTTGATCAGCAGCATGCGCTGCGCGACCTCGCCCGATCCTTCGACGTTCGCCGGCCGGGTTTCCAGCCGCACCACGTGAGGCTGCTTGAGCTGGAGCTCGGCGCTGTCCTCGATCGTCACGATCCGCTCGGTCTGCGGGATGTAGGACGAGAGGATGTTGAGCAGCGTGGTCTTGCCCGCGCCGGTGCCGCCGGAGATCAGCACGTTGAGCCGGGCGCGTACGATGCCCTTGAGCAGCTCGAGCATCGGTTCGGTGAGGCTCTCCTTGGTCAGGAGATCGTCACCGCTCAGTGCGTCGCGCTTGAACTTACGGATCGAGAGGTGGGGTCCATCGAGCGCCAGCGGCCGGATGATAGCGTTGACGCGCGATCCGTCCGGCAGGCGCGCGTCCACCATCGGCGAGCTGTCGTCGATGCGGCGGCCCACGGCGGAGACGATGCGGTCGATCACCTGGAGCAGGTGGCGATCGTCCTGGAACCGGACGTCGGTGTTCTCCAGCTTACCGAACCGCTCGATGTAGACCTGTTTGAAGGTGTTGACCAGGATGTCGGAGATCTCCGGATCCTGCATCAGCGGCTCGATGGGTCCCAGGCCGAAGATCTCATCGAGAACCTGACGGACCAGCTCCTCGCGCTCGTCGTAGTTGAGCGGGGCGGACTCCTGCGCGAGCAGGTCGTAGACCACCTTGCGGATCGCGTCCACCACCTGGTCGCGCGAGAGCTTGTCCAGAGTCGACAGATTGAGCCGTTCGATGAGGCGGCGGTGCACCCGGGACTTGATGTCCTGGAAGAACTGGCGGTTCGGTCCGCCCCCCTGCGGTCCCGGGCCGCCGTTGGCGTCCCGGCGAGCGGGCGGCGTTCCCTCGGTCCGCTCCCAGGGCATGCGGGGGCGGTTGTCGGGAGCTCCGCTGTTGGGCGTAGGACCGCTCGATGCCGGACTGCTCATGTCTCACCCCCCGCCTTCCTGGGCTTGATCTTGCCGAGGAACTGGCCGACCAACCTCCCGCCGCGTCCCGACCGGCCGTTCTCGGTGCCAAGTCCCGCAATCTGCGCGCCGAGCGACTTCACATCCCGGGTGTAACGGGAATTTCCGTTCAAGACGATGGGCTTGCCCGAATTGATCGACCGGATCACCGCCTCGTAGTCATTGCTCAGGGTACAGAAGACCTTCACGCCCAAGGTCTCCTCCACCTCCTTGAGCCCGATCTCGTCGTCCGGCTGGAACCGGTT
>DASSUE010000431.1:0-13725 GCA_035707305.1 Gemmatimonadales bacterium | reverse complement strand
GATTCGCTTGGGCAAGAGCTGTCCCAGCAGCGAGCAGTTCGCGTAGCTGAGCGTCAGTTTCGCAGGCTTGCCGGGCGCGAAGGTGAGTCCGTGAGGCAGCAGCCGGACCGAGTTCACGCTGTCTGACGGGGCCTCGGCGGTGATGAGCACCGGCGACGTCAGGGCGGCGGCCGGAATCACCAGGCGATGTGGCCCGACCAGGATCGTTCCACCCGCCGGCCCAACGGTCTGCTCGGTACGGGCTTCGGGAAGCGGCGTGCAGGTGAGCAGTCCTGAGCCCACACCGGTGCCCAGCAGGCCGCCATTGTTGCCGAGGAGGAACGACGGGTCTGACGGCTCGGGTTCGGTAGGCCCAGTGGTCGAGCTGCAGCTCCATAGACCAAGGAGGCCGAACGCGAGGACGAACGACGTGAACAGCCGACGGCCGATCATGGCGAACTCCGGTTCAGAGCGTGCGACGATACCGCGGCGCGGGGTTCTCTCCGGCCGCCGCCCGACTACGCCCGAGTGGCGCAGCCGTACGGTTCGCGGGACACCAGGCCTGCAGCTCGATGGTTCGAGCAACCGATATACCACGCTCCCGGCGGCGCCGAGCCCGGGCTGCCAACCAATGGAACAACTGGCAAAGTGCGGCGTTCGTGCGAGTTACGAGCGAGGACGGAGTTTGCCGGTGTCAGCTTCGTCGACACGGTCGGCCCACGGACCGAAATCCGTCTGGCGTTTTGCTCTGCAAGAAATCATCATCCGGCACCTTTCACCGGTGCAAAACATGTATTCCACGCTCCTTCTCGATCGCAGAGCCGGCGGGATCGGCCGCATCACGATCAACCGCCCGGAGAAGCTGAACGCGCTGAACGCGACCGTGGTCAGCGAACTCGAGCAGGCGGTCGCGCTCATCGAGTCAGACCCGGCGATCCGGGGTGTGATCCTGACCGGTGCCGGTGGGAAGGCGTTCGTCGCGGGCGCGGACATCACCGAGCTCGCGAGTCAGGGTCCCTTGGATGGGAAGGATCGCGCGCTGGCGGGCCAGCGCATGATGCGGCGGTTGGAACGGTGCGGGAAACCGGTGGTCGCCGCCGTCAATGGCTTCGCGCTCGGCGGGGGCTGCGAGCTGGCGATGGCCTGCCATCTCCGGCTGGCGAGTGACACGGCCCGGTTCGGCCAGCCGGAAGTCAAGCTCGGGATCGGACCGGGCTACGGCGGGACCGTGCGACTGCCCCGACTGGTCGGCAAGGGACGCGCGTTGGAGCTCCTGCTCACCGGCGCGATGATCGACGCGCAGGAGGCCTGGCGGATCGGCCTTGTGAACCGGGTGGTTCCCGCGGAGCAGCTGCTGGCAGAGAGCGAGAGCGTGCTCGGAACGATCCTGGACCAGGGCCCGTTGGCCGTGCGATCGGTGCTCGAGTGCGTGGAGACGGGCTACGACCTGGGGGTGGACGAGGCCCTCCTACTCGAGGCCAACCACTTCGGGCTGCTCTCGGCCACGGCGGACATGCGCGAAGGCACCGCGGCGTTTCTCGCCAAACGAAAGCCGGTGTTCACCGGGCGTTGACACGGCCGGTCGCGGGGAAACCAGCCGCGGGCAGGCTGCGTAGGCGGTGATATACCAACGCCTGTCCGCCACGTCCCGGAGCCCATCATGTCCAGCTTGCGCCGCCGGCGCCTTATCGGCCTTGTGGCCGCTTCTCTCCTCGTGGCCGCCGGACCGCCCCCACCGGCGAACGAGGCGCCCCCGCCCAAGCCATTCGAGATCGTCATCCTCGCCGAGGGCGTCTACGGATTCGTCTGGAAAAACCCGCTGCAGGATCCGATCGAAAGCAACGCGCTCTTCATCGTGAACGAGCACGACGTAGTGGTCGTGGATGCCGGGATCATGCCGTCCACCGCGCGCCGCATGGCCGCGGCGCTGCGAAAGCTCACCTCGAAGCCGGTGCGCTACGTGATCAACACCCACTGGCACGACGACCATCACCAGGGAAACGAGGTCTACCGCGACCTCTGGCCCCAGGTCGAATTCATCGCGCACCGTGACACCCGCACCGACATCTTCGCGAAGACGTATGCCCCCCGTGCGGACGTCGTCGCGAACATGAAGAAGGAGAATCAGCGGTACGTGCGATGGGCAGCCAGCGGCAAGGATGACGACGGCAAGCCGATCGATGAACGGCGCCGTGCACGCATGCGGGAGATCGCCGAGGTCTACGCGCCCGCCATCGCGGAGATAGAGAAGGTGAGGAATACCCCGCCCGACCTCACCCTGGTGGACCGGCTCGTGCTGCACCGGGGCAAGCGCACGATCGACATCCGCTGGCTGGGGCGGGGCAACACCCGCGGCGATGTGGTGGTGTTCCTGCCGGAGGAGCGAATCGTCGCCACCGGCGACCTTATCGTCTCGCCGATCCCGTTCGGCATCGGTTCCTACTATCGGGACTGGATCGCGACCTTGGGCCGACTGGATTCTCTTCCCGCCGACGTGCTCTTCCTCGGCCATGGCGGGCCGCTCAGAGACCGAACTTACCTCCATGAAATCCGGGATCTTCTCACCGCGCTGGTCACCCGGGTGGACTCGGCGGTCGCGGCGGGCGCGACCGTCGAGGAGACCCGAAAGCGGGTGACCTTGGCGGACTGGAAGCTGAAGCTGGCCGGCGAGGACCGGCAGCGCCAAGGAGGCTTCGACGCGGTCTTCGTCACGCCTGCCGTCGAACGCGCGTGGCAGCAAGCCAAAGGCGAGCCCGACGACGCGCCCGCCAGTCAGTGAACGGCCGGTAGCACGCCAGCTTCCCCCATCTCGCGCGGGTTCAATTCGGGAATAGGGGAGGCTACTTTTCGGGGTTGAAATCATGGGGATCGGGTGCGGCTCCAACGACTGGTAGTGCGGGGCTTTCGCAACCTGGCAGACCTCGATTGCGAGCTCCCGGCCGAAGGTCTCGCGCTCCTCGGCGCCAACGGACAAGGCAAGACAAACCTGCTGGAGGCCATCGCGTACCCGGTCCTGTTTCGCTCCTTCCGGGGAGCGGCCGACCAGGACCTCACGCGTGCCGGTGGGGAAGGCTTTCATGTGGGCATCGCGGCCACCGGCGACGCGCCGGTCAACGTCGCGGCCACGTGGACCATGGTTGCCCGGCGGAAGCGCATCGCCGTCGGGGGCGAGGAATCGGCACGGCTGGCGGAAGCCATCGGGCGCTGGATCGCGGTGGCGTTTCTCCCGGAGGATGTCGGTTTGGGGGGCGGCCCGGCCAGCGAACGACGCCGCTACCTGGATCGGATCCTCTCGCTCATTTCACGGCCGTACCTCGCGGCGCTCACCCGGTATCGCGCCGCGCTGGCGCAACGCAATGCGGCGCTCAGGCAAGGCCGGCCGGCGCTGGCCCGCATGTTCGACGATCCGCTGGCGGAGGCGGGGGCGCCCGTCGTGCGGGCGCGGCTCGAGTGGACGGCCGCGGCCGCGGAGCGCTTCGGGGCCGAGCTCGCGATCCTGGGCGAGCGTGAGGTGCTGTGCCTCGGCTATCGAGGCAACCCCGATCTGGCGCAGCGAGAGGCGTGGCCGGCTGCGCTCGAGGCCGCCGCAGCGCGGGACACGACGCGTGGCACGACCACCATCGGGCCGCATCGCGACGACCTCGCGCTCGAGCTGGGCGGCCGCCCGCTCCGGACTGCAGGCTCCACCGGTCAGCACCGGACCGCCGCCGTCGCGCTCAAGCTGCTCGAGCTCGGCTCGCTCGCCGAGGCGCGAGGTAGCGAGCCGGCCCTGCTGCTGGACGATGTGTTCGCCGAGCTGGATGCCGAGCGGCAGGCGCGGCTGGCGAAACGGCTCATGAACGGCCGCGCGCGCCAGGTGTTCGTCACCGCCCCCCGCGATGACGAGCTGCCCCGGGGGTTGGGTGTGCCGGTGTGGCACATCGCGGGAGGCCGGGTCGCGTGAGCGATGAGCGGCGTACGCCTACGCCGATCGGCGAGGCGGTCGCGAGCTTCCTGCGGCAGGCCGGCATCATCCGGCGGGTGCAGCAGGCGGCGATCATCGAGGAGTGGGCGGGGCTGGTGGGCCCGCAGATCGCCGCGGTGACGGCACCGCAGAGCATCACCCCCGACGGCGTGTTGCGGGTGCACGTGGCGACGGCACCCTGGGCCACCGAGCTGGGCCTCATGACCCCTCGGATCCTCGCGCGGGTCAACCAAGGCCGCTCGGGGCGAGTGAAGGAAATCCGCTGGGTCCCCGGCCCGCTCGATCGGCCCCGTCCCTGACCAAAGGCGATATGGCGAAGCGAGAGCTCAAGACAACGGATGGCGCGCAGTACGACGCCCAGGCGATCACGGTGCTCAAGGGGCTCGAGGCCGTGCGAAAGCGGCCCGGGATGTACGTCGGGTCCACCGGCGAGAACGGGCTGCACCACCTGGTCTACGAGGTGGTCGACAACTCGATCGACGAAGCGCTGGCCGGCCACTGTGACACCATCAACGTCACCATCCATCCGGACAACTCGGTCACCGTCTTCGACAACGGGCGCGGCATCCCCGTCGACGTACATCCGACGGAGAAAAAGCCGGCGGTGGAAGTCGCGCTCACCGTCCTGCACGCGGGCGGCAAATTCGACAAGAACACCTACAAGGTCTCGGGCGGGCTGCACGGCGTCGGTGTGTCGGTGGTCAACGCACTGTCGGAGCGGTTGGAGGTCCTGGTCGACCGCGACGGCAAGCGATACCACATGGCATTCACCCGGGGCAACACGGTCAAGAAGCTCAATGTGTTGGGCAAGGCTCGCGGCACCGGCACCATCATCCGCTTCAAGCCCGACCCCGAGATCTTCCAGGTCCTCGAATTCAATTACACGACGCTGGCCGACCGGCTGCGCCAGCTTGCGTTTCTCAACAAGGGCATCTCGATCACGATCAAAGACGAGCGGGAGGATTCCGCGCGCGAGGAGACCTTCCTGGCAAAAGGTGGACTGACCCAGTTCGTCGAGTGGCTCAACCGAAACAAGAGGCCCACTCACCCCAAGCCGATCGCGTTCTCCGCCGTGAAGGACGACGTGGACGTGGACTGCGCCCTGCAGTACGAGGACGGGTACAACGAGAACACGTTCACCTTCGTGAACAACATCAACACCCACGAGGGCGGGACTCATCTCACCGGGTTCAAGTCGGCGCTCACCCGCACCATCAACGACATCGCGCGGAAGCGGGACTTCCTCAAGAAGGAGAACTTCAGCCTCTCGGGCGAGGACATCCGCGAGGGCCTGACCTGCGTCCTGCACGTGAAGGTGCGGGAGCCCCAGTTCGAGGGGCAGACCAAGACCAAGCTGGGCAATTCCGAGGTCGAGGGCATTGTCAAGACAGTGGTCAACGAACACCTCGGGACCTGGTTGGAGGAGCACCCGCCGGTGGCGCGCGCAATCATCGAGAAGGCGGTGAGCGCCGCCCGGGCGCGGGAAGCGGCGCGAAAGGCGCGCGACCTGGTGCGGAAGAAGTCGGGACTGGAGAACGCGGTGCTCCCGGGCAAGCTGGCCGACTGCTCCATCGACGATCCCGCCCATACCGAGCTGTATCTGGTCGAGGGCGATTCCGCGGGCGGGAGCGCGAAGGGGGGACGCGACCGGCAGTTCCAGGCGATCCTGCCACTTCGGGGCAAGATCCTCAACGTCGAGAAGGCCCGGATCGACAAGATCCTGAGCAACGAGGAGATCAGGGCCATCATCACGGCCATCGGCACCGGCGTGCGGGAAGACTTCAAGCTCGAGGACGCCCGCTACCACAAGATCATTATCATGACCGACGCCGACGTGGACGGAGCGCACATCCGCACGCTGCTGCTGACGTTCTTCTTCCGGCAGATGCAGGAGCTGATCGAGGCGGGGTATGTGTACATCGCGCAGCCACCGCTCTACCGCGTTGCCAAGGCCAAGGAAGAGTTCTACGCCTACACCGAGGCCGAGCGGGACGAGTATGCCAAGCGGCTGTCGAACGGAGACGGACGCGGCAGCGTGAACATCCAGCGCTACAAGGGCCTGGGTGAGATGAATCCGACGCAGCTCTGGGCCACGACGATGGATCCCGCCCGCCGGACGATTCTCCGAGTCACGATGGAGGACGCGGTCGAGGCGTCCAAGCTGTTCGACGAGCTGATGGGCGACGAGGTCGAGCCCCGGCGCCAGTTCATCGAGCGGAATGCGAAGTACGTGAGCAACCTAGACGTCTAGCGGTATGGACCTCGCCGATCTCCGCCGAGCCATCCCGGATGCCATCGACGCGATGGGCGGCGATTCCCGCGTCTCCGCCCTGGGCGACGACGCCTGGGCGATCTTTCGGGGCAGCGCCGTCGGGTACGTCGCGGTTATCGGCGGGGGCGAGGACGGTGAGAGCGATCCCGTCGTCCACGTCAGCTTTCCCATCCTGAAGGTTCCCGAGTCCGGGGCCGAACCGCTGTACAGGCGGCTACTCGAGCTCAACCACGAGCTCGGCGCCCTCTGCTCGTTCTCGGTGGATCCGCGCGGCCGGGCGTGGCTGGGCGCGGCCCGCTTCGCCGCCGACGTGGATCAGTCCGCGCTTCGGGAGCTGATCGCCCAGCTCGCCGGGCTGGCGGATCGCTACGACGGGCAGCTCCTCGGCGAGTTCGGAGCGCATCTGGCCGTCAGCTGAACGGGCAACGCGTCCTTGCGGCTTCGCCCGGGCCGCGCACATCTTCGAGCACCAGCCGACCTGGCTCGCCGCTTCCCGTCGAGCAGACGTCGTCCCCCGCCTGGCGCTGGATTCACCTGCCTGACCTGGAGGGTAGTGCATGCGGCGTCGCCTGCGGATCGGTGTGCTCGATCTCGTCACCAAGGCCCCGACCCGGGCGCTCTATGCCCGCATCATGCATCCGAATCTGGCGAGCATCATGCCTCAGGTGGTCGGCGCATGGTGTGAGCGTGCCGGCCACGATGTTCATTTCGTCTGCTACACCGGCTTCGAAAACCTCCTCGACGAGCTGCCCTCAGACCTTGACCTACTGTTCGTCGGCGCGTTCACCCAGTCCGCCCAGCTGGCGTACGCCATCAGCAACCTGTTCCGGCCGCGGGGCGTGGTCACTGTTCTGGGCGGACCGCACGCCCGCTGCTACCCGGACGACTCCGCCAAATATTTCGACTACGTACTGGGTTTCACCGATCAAAATGTCATAGAGGAGGTTTTAGCGGACTGCACGCCGTATCCCGGTGAAGGCCGCCACCTGACGGCCACCAGCCAGCCGCGGACGCTGCCGTCACTGCGGGAGCGGTGGCGATTCATCGAGGCTACTCTGGCCAAGGCTCCCACCATCCGCATCGTCCCGATGCTCGGCAGCCTGGGCTGTCCGTACACCTGCAGCTTCTGCATCGATTCCACCGTCCCCTACCAGCCTCTCGGGTTCGCCGAGCTGAAAGAGGATCTCAAGTTCCTGATCGCGCGCGAGCGCGACCCGATCGTCGCCTGGCACGATCCCAACTTCGGCGTGCGGTTCGACGACTACATGGAGGCGATCGAGGAATCGGTTCCGGAGCACGGCATGCGCCATATCGCCGAGAGCAGCCTCTCCCTATTGTCGGAGCCGCACCTCAGGCGGCTCCAGCGGAACGGGTTCAAGGCGATGCTGCCGGGGATCGAGTCGTGGTTCGGGCTGGGAAACAAGTCGAAGACCCGGCACACCGGCCTGCAGAAGGTGCAGGAGACGTCGGAGCACATCAACCTGATCCTGCGTTACATACCCTACGTGCAGGTGAACTTCGTGTTGGGGTTGGACTGTGACGAGGGGCCGGAGCCGTTCGAGCTGACCAAGGCGTTTCTCGATCGCGCGCCGGGGGCGTTTCCCGCGTACTCGTTGCTCTCGGCGTTCGGCCGGGCCGCTCCGGTGAACCTCGAGTATCAGCGCGACGGCCGTGTGATCCCGTTCCCGTTCCATCTCCTCAACAACCATCACGCGATGAACGTCCGGCCCAAGAACTACGACTGGCCAGAGTTCTACGACCGCCTGGTGGACCTCTCCCGATACTCCTTCTCCTGGCGCGCCATCGCGCGCCGGCTCACCGCCAACACCGAGGCGATTCCCCGGTGGATGAACGTGGTGCGGGCGGTGTCGTCGGAAGGGTTCGGCAGGATCAAGTACCACACCCGGATCCGCGGTCTGCTCGACTCCGACCCAACCGTCCGCGACTTCATGGACGGTCGGAGCGCCGAGATCCCAGCCTTTTACGTGGATCGGATCCGAAATGAGCTCGGGCCGTTATGGGACCACCTGCCCGATGGGGCACTGCATCACGATCCCCTGGCGTACCTCAACTCAACTCCCAAGGGGCACACCGCGGAGCCTGCGGTCGCGATCGCCGGGTTGGGACGGCGGCCGGTCTGAAACACCGCTGTCAAGCGGCGCGGCTGACCGCGCAGCTGCTCCCGGACTTCGCTCAAAACAGTGCCGTGCCGACTCCCGTCAGCACCAGCGCCGCGCCCCACAGAAGATCGAGATTGAACCACGCCCGGCCGAGCAGCCGGAGACCAAGCTTTTCGTACACCAGAACGGCTGACGCGGTGGTCACCAGTAGGTAGCCCAGGGTGTGGGCCGCCGTGGCGGCGAGCACGAAAGGCTCGGGCGGGGGAATCGTCGCAGCGACGTGCAGGGTGTGCGCCGCGTCTCCGTGAACCGCGTTGGGGAGGCCGGGCAAGAGGAACGGTACGACCATCAGCCCGGCCCCGTGGGTCGATGAGACCAGCGCCGACCAGGCCGCGAGTCCCGCCGGTCCGAGTCGCATGCCCCCGAATCGCGGATGCCGGGGCCGCACCAGGCGGTAGATCCCGAACGCTACGAGCGCGGCTCCCACGAACCACCCCAGCGCCCTCGCCGAGAGCAACGACCCAGCCGCACCCGCCAGCGCAATCGCGGCAACCACCGCCGCGGCATGGCCGACCGCCAACGGCGGGAGCGCGCGCCAGAGGTCGCTTCGGCGATTGGCCTGCAGACCCAGCGCCACGGCGAACAGCCATCCCATCGCCGGGTTGAGTCCGTGCCACCCCCCGAGCAGCAGCATGATCCAACCCTGAGAAACTGCCGCCGTGGTCATGAAGCGTAGCAGAACGAGTCCGAAGTGCCGTCGCCGCCCTGAAGCCGCACCTGATGGGTCCGGCGGGATCCGTCGATTCGCAGCAGGAACTTGTGCTCGAACTCCATTCCACCATCGGGGCGGGCGTCGAGCTTGACCATCCACCCCTGGATGCCGTCGGGGTAGAACTGCCGATCCCACGGCGAGTAGAGCCCGTTGGTGAGATAGACGCGCTTGCCATCGCGGCTGGTCTCGACCATCTGCGGTCCGCCGTTGAGCGGCGTGTTCGGATCCGCCGGATGGGCTGCGCGCCGGACGATGCCGCCGATCTGTACCATCGCCGTCAACTTCGGAGCGAACGGATCGGTCACGTCGTACTGCCGGAGCTCGCCGCTTCCCCAGCACGAGACGTACAGGAAACGATCGTCGAGCGACAGCGCGATGTCGGTAATGAGCGGCGGAACTGCCTTAAACCCCTGCAATAGGGGCGGCAAATCGGCCGGATCCGCGGGCTCAGCCGGGATCTCGATCACTTTCTTCGTCTTCCACTCCCCCTCGGCGCCGTTCCCGCCCTTGCGGTCGAGGTACCAAAGCCAGACCGAACTCGAAAGATCGTCGAGAGACACCACGACGCAGACGAACCCGAACGGCTTCCCGGGATTGTGGGCGGGCTGGAGCACGAGGGTCATCTGCTGCCGCGGGCCCAGGTCGAGCGTCTGGCGGTGCCGCCCCTTGCGGAGGTCCCACACGTGAAGCTGGTGGCCGTACTTGCCGCCGAGCAGCAACTCCGGCACGACGCCGTCGTTCACCATGCGTGGCGTTCCCCACTCGCTCGTGATCATGGTGTCGAACCCGAGATGCCAGGCGAAATCGTAGGCCAGGTGCTGCGGCCCGCGGTCTTCCTCCCATTGACCGCGTGGCTCGAAGCTTTCGTGGTCGAGCACGAACACGCCGCCAGGGCCGTCCCCATCGGGCGTGCCGAGACCGTTGACGTAGACGCCGTCCGGCCCGCAATGAATGGTATGCGGCGCGGCGTAGCCGGTGCGCTTCGCCAACGCATCGGCGGCGATCACTTTGACGATCTCGGGACGGTGGGGATCTGGTTTGGTGTCGAGCACGTGAATCCGGGAGGAGAGGATCCCCGGCGCGATCAGGTAGCGCCGCTCGACATGTGCGTGTCCCGCCCAGGGGCAGAGGTGCGAGCTGCAGGCATTCCACCCGAAATGATGCAGCTCGTCCCCGGCGTAGGGCATCTCGACCTGGTGGACCAGTTGGCCATAGCTGCGCGAGCCGGGCTTGAGATCCACCACGCCGATTGCGTCAGGCTGGGTGCTGTCGGCATTGGGAAGAGCAACGTACGCCAGCTCCTCTGGTGGGGCTTCGATAGCGTGCTTGGGCGAGGCGTAGAACGTGGGATCTGGTCTCAGCTGTGGCATGAGTTCCACCGCCGTGAAAGGCTGGTTTTGGCGACGGCACAGTATGCCGCCCAGGGCTCCGGCCTGCAAGCACAGGCTGGGCGGCTCAGGTGGAGGTCTTGTTCACACCCGCTCCGGCCCCGATTGCGGCGGAGTGACCCCTCGGCTAACTTGTTGCTGCGATTACCCGCGCCCTGCGCGGACAGATTCCCGAAGGGTTCGACGGGGGGCTGGCGTTCGCGCCGGCCCCTCTTGCATCAAGGAGCAGTGCAATGCGCACGACCGGCACGGTCAAGTGGTTCAACGACGCAAAGGGGTTTGGCTTCATCACCGTGGATGGCGGGCAGAAAGACTGCTTCGTGCACCATTCGGCGATTCAGGGCCAGGGATTCAAGTCGCTCGCGGAGGGCGACCGGGTAGAGTTCGACGTCGTCGCTGGGCAGAAGGGCCCGGCGGCTGCCAACGTCGTCAAGCTCGCGCGCTGACGCGCGAAGACGGAGAGCCGCGATGATCGAAGTGCATCTCGAGGAAACCGACCGCATCGACTGGGCGCTGAAGGCGTTCAAGCGGAAGGTCCAAAAGTCCGGCATCCTGCAGGATCTCCGCCGCAAGCGGCACTATGTGAAGCCGAGCGAGGCCCGCCAGCTCAAGGCCGCGGCCGCCCGGCGGCGCAAGCGGACGCCCAAGTCCAGGTAGCGTCCCGACAGCGGAAACGGCGGAAGGGCGGACCCTCGCGTCTCGCTCTTCCGCCGTTCGGCGTTTTGCTGTATCACCCCGCTATGACCAGCTCCCTCAGTAGCGACCGACAGCTCGAGATCTTTCGGCAGGGTTCCCTGGTCCCCGTCGCCGCCGAGAAGCTCGAGGCAACGGCGCGGGCGTCCCTCCCGCCGGAGGTCTTTGACTACCTGTCGGGCGGCGCAGGGGCCGAAGCGACCATGCACGCGAACCTCGACGCGTTCCGGCGCTGGCAGATCGTGCCCCGGGTCCTGCGTGACGTCTCGACCCGGGATTGGTCCATATCGCTGCTGGGCGCCAAGCTCCCAGCGCCGGTGTTGTTGGCTCCGATTGGGGTTCAAGGGATTCTCCATCCCGATGCCGACGTCGCATCGGGGCGAGCTGCGGCGTCCCTCGACTTGCCCCTCATTCTGAGTACAGTTTCCTCGAAGTCGATCGAGGAAGTTGCGTCAGCTATGGGGGATACACCGCGATGGTTCCAGCTGTACTGGAGCTCCGATCTGGAGCTCGCCGAAAGCTTCCTGAGCCGGGCTGAGCGGGGAGGATACGGTGCCATCGTCGTGACGGTCGATGCGCACGTGCTGGGCTGGCGCGAGCGGGATCTGGCCAACGCCTATTCTCCGTTCGTGCAGGGGCACGGAGCAGCCAATTATCTGACCGATCCGGTGTTCCGCCGGCGATTGGGTATTGATCCCGCGGCTGATCCGTCTGCCGCTGCCCGGCTCCTGGCAGACTTGTTCGGCAACCCTGCGCTCGACTGGGCGAGTATCGCGTGGCTGCGCGAACGCACTCGGCTGCCGGTCGTCATCAAGGGCATCCTGGCGGCCGACGACGCCGCCCGTGCGGTCGATGTCGGCGCGGCAGCGATCGTGGTCTCGAACCACGGCGGGCGGCAGGTGGACGGTGCCATCGGTACGCTGGACGCCCTTCCCGACGTCGTCGATCGGGTCGCCGGTGGGATCCCCGTCCTGCTCGACGGCGGGATTCGTCGTGGCGCCGACGCGTTCAAAGCCATAGCGCTCGGCGCCGCAGGGATTCTGCTGGGTCGCCCCTACGCCTGGGGGCTCGCGATCGGGGGCGAGGCGGGGGTGCGGGAGGTGCTGCTCAACTTCCTGAGCGACCTCGATCTGACCTTTGCTCTGAGCGGGTGTTCCTCGACAGCGGAGGTGGCGCGGCCGCTGGTGCGCCCGGCGCCGTGATCGCGGCGTCGCGCGGCGCCTCGCGCGCTTCCCGCTCGGCGGCGGCCAGGGCCGTCTGGTCGATACCGCGCCCATCATCCACCAGGCGCGGCCCCCGGTACTGCCGTCGGCGGGTCAGCCAGACCACGACACCTGCCACCGCGAACCCGGCGATGGCCAGCGCCTCTATCGGGCCTCCCACGAACGGGATCACAACCGTTCCACCCCGGCCCCGCTGATCCGATGCGACACCAGAGGCAATGGATCGGCGCGTTCGCCGACGACGATGGCACGCTTCAGGGCGGCCATGCCGAGCCCGATCCCGTCGGTGTCCCGGGCAAACACCGAGGCGATGGGCTGCCCCCGCTCCACCCGGTCGCCCGGCTTGACTGTGATGACGAACCCGACGCTCGGGTCTACGGTGTCGGTGACGAGCCGGCGGCCGCCGCGCATGGCCACGATGGCTTCGCCGATGGCCCGGGGCTCTACCCCGACCACGACCCCGCCCTCCGAGGCGGAGAACACCTCTACGGCATTCGCTTGCGGGAGCGTGCCGGGATCCTCGACCACTGCCGGGTTCCCGCCCTGCGCCTCGATGATCTTGGCCAGCGTCTCGAGCGCCCGACCGCTGCGCACGGCTTTCTCGAGTCGCTCGCGCGCGGCAGCGCGGTCTGCGTCAACTCCGGCGATCAGCAGCATCTCCGCCCCGAGGGCATACGTGACCTCCATCAGGTCGTCGGGTCCTTCCCCGGCCAGGCCTTGAATGCTCTCCTCGACCTCCAGCGCGTTCCCGCAAGCTCGGCCGAGCGGGCGGTCCATCGCCGTGAGCAGGGCCACCACCCTGCAGCCCCGGGCCTCGCCCAGCCCGATCATCGTGCGAGCGAGATCGATGGTTCGGTCGAGCTCCGGCAGGAACGCCCCCGAGCCGGTCTTGACGTCGAGAACCAGGCCGTTGAGCCCCTCGGCGAGCTTCTTGGACATGATGCTGGCCGAGATGAGGGGAATCGACTCCACGGTGGCGGTGACGTCGCGGAGCGCATAGAGCCGCTTGTCGGCGGGAGCGATCTCCTCGGTCTGGCCGAGCATGGCACAACCGAGCCGGCGCACCTGGGCCTCGGCTTCGCGGAGACCGAGGCCGGTGCGGAACCCGGCTATCGCCTCGAGCTTGTCGAGCGTGCCACCGGTGTGGCCGAGTCCGCGGCCGGACATCATCGGCACCGCCACGCCGCAGCTCGCGACCAGGGGAGCGAGCAGGAGAGAGACCTTGTCGCCGACGCCGCCGGTCGAGTGCTTGTCCACCACCGGCCGGTCGATCCCGTCGAACCGAAGCCGGTCTCCCGACGCGATCATGGCGTC
>DASSUE010000430.1:0-3775 GCA_035707305.1 Gemmatimonadales bacterium | reverse complement strand
GCGCTGGCGGCGGTGGCGAGTGCCACGATCGGCCTGCTCATCGCATCCCGGCTTTCGTCGGTGGAGAACTTCGGCGGGATCATCAACGTCGTGCTGTTCCCACTGCTCTTCGTGAGCGGCGCGCTCTATCCGACCCGCGGCATGCCGCCGCCGCTCAGGACTCTCGCGCAGGTCAATCCGGTCACCTACATGGTCGACCTGATGCGCCACGCATTCGGTCAGCCGGTGGAGTTCGCCGCGGCAACCGATGTCGCGGCGCTCCTCGCGACCACGGCGCTCGCCTTCGGCATTGCAGCGGTGCTGTTCGATCCGGAACAGCGGTTCGTGCGCCGCACGGCGCCGAGGAACGGATAAGCCCAGCGCGGGCGGTCAGTGGGCGGCCAGCCGCTCCAGTGTGACCCGCTGCTCCACCCGGGAGCGCACCGGGCGCCCCACCGTGCTTCCGCCGGGTATCTCGGTGTCCACCACGATGTGGCGCTCGCGACGCACCAGCCCCCACGTCGCATCCCAGGCGAATGTCTCCTCTTCCCGGCTGGTCTGCTTGGCAGGAATGGACGCGGTGTCCCCGGTGGCGCGAACCGAATCGACGCGTCGAACCAGCGCGGCGCGAAACCGGAGCAGTGCGTCGCCGGACCCGTTGTCCGAAAGGCGACGGATCACGAGCCCCCCTGGATCGCGCCACACCGCTCCCACGGGAAGCGCGCGTCGGGGCAGCCGCGGAAGGAGGTCCTCGAGCAGCCGGGACAGATCCACCACTTCCGCAACCCCGTCGGGTACGAACGGCCGCGCGGTCGACAGATAGCGGCCGTCCGACGTCAGACTGCCGCGGTACCGGCCACCGATCATGCCATCGGTGTCCGGCTTTAGCGAGCCATCCCGGTTGCTCCGCCTCACCTCGAGCGAATCGAACCATGCCTCCAGCTGGAGCGTGTCACCCTGCGCCGGGAGGCCGAGAATGGTGAGCAGCCCAGCGACGGTAATGCGCTCGCGGCGCTGGCGGCCGCCGACAATGGTCTGGATCTCGGATTGGGTGATGTGCCGGAACACAGCGGAGTCGAACTGGGCGGCCGCATATCTGACTTGAGCCCCGGCCGTCATCGGGGCGGCGGAGCATAGCGCGAGCGCGAGCGCTATGCCCCGGCGGCGTGGGTGTTCAGGAGGCCGGCTGCGTCGCGCCGGCGCCGATCTCCCGGAACTCGAGATGAGCCGCGCGGACCATGATGTAGTCATGCGCGGTCCTGAGCCGGGTGAGGCGCTCGCCGGCAAGGTTGGTGGTGCGCTTCCGCATGCCCGGCCACAGCGGCTTCACCTCGTACCACGCATTCCACTTGAGCTCGGGATACTCCCGCCGGTGTTGGTCCTTGATTCGCGCCTCGTACCGCGCCATGCGTCCTCCGCGGAGGAAGTGAAAAGTGGTGGGAAGCTGAGGTAAGCTGCGAAGAACGTCGCGCCGGCACAAGCGTTCGTGAACCGTACAGTGCGGAATCGCAAAGATTTACGACACCGGCTGGTCGAAACTTCGACACCCGCTTCACGCCCCGGATCGCGCCGCCCGGATCGCGCCCGGCGTGTTAGTGACGATCCCAGCCACGCCCCGGCTCCAGAGACGCCGAGCCAGCGACGGCGCGTCCACGGTCCAGACGTGTACCGGGCAGCCGAGGGTCCGCGCGGCCGTGACAAACCAGCGAGTGGGCACCGGTAGGCCACGATGGCGAACGGGGACCGACAGAAGACGGTAACTCACCCGGGATGGGGCGATTCGAAAGGCCGCGCGCCCGTACAGCATGGCAATGTCTGAACGACAGGCGCCCGTCGCAAAGTCCGTTCCCCGAAAACCTCGCAGCACCGCGGCGTCCTTGCCCGCCACGACACAGCGATCCACCGCGCCGTGGCTCAGCAGAAGCTCCCGCACTGCGAGCTGCGCGGCGGCCTCCTTGAGGTCGATCAACAGCGGGGTGCGGCGAAACGCGCTCAGCACGTCGGCAAGCGCGGGCACCTGCGCCGACTTGAGCTCGGCGGCGGTGAGCAGCGCGGCCGGGCCGCGCAACGGGGTGGTCCGGTCCATGGTCGCGTCGTGCAGTACGATGGGCACGCCGTCCCGACTCAGCCGCACGTCGAGCTCGAGCGCGTCGGCCCCTTGGCGGAGCGCCAGCTCGAACGCGCTCATAGTGTTCTCTGGCGCGTGCGCGGACGCACCCCGGTGGGCGATGATCGGCTTGGCCGACGGGTCGAGCAGCGGGTTCACGCTATAATATGGCATGCGTCCGCTCGTCTTCGCGTATCGGTTGCTGGCGTGGGGGCTAGCCGCGCCATCCCTTCTTCCGGCCCAGACACCGAAGCCGTCCTCGCCGCCGCCTCGCGCCATTGTGCGCGCCGGCCGGTTGATCGACGGTCTGGCCGACGCGCCCCGACGCGACCAGGGAATTCTGATCGAGAATGGTCGCATCACCGCGGTCGGGCCGTGGACTGAGATGGCCAGCCGGGCATCCGGGGCGCAGGTGATCGACCTGTCCCCCATGACCGTGCTGCCGGGACTGATCGACGCGCACACGCACATCCTGCTGCAGGGCGACATCACCTCCGCGGACTACGACGAGCAGGTGCTCAAGGAGTCGATCCCCTACCGAACCATCCGGGCGACAGTGGCCGCGCGTCGGGCGCTGGACCAGGGATTCACTACCCTCCGCGATCTCGAAACCGAGGGGGCGATGTACGCTGACGCCGACGTCAAGACGGCGATCGACCGCGGCGTCATTCCCGGCCCCCGGCTGTTCGTCGCGACACGCGCGTTCAGCGCCACGGGCATGTATCCCCTGCTGGGTTACTCCTGGGAGCTGCAGATGCCCAGCGGAGTGCAGATCGTAGACGGCGCGGACGCCATCCGGAAGGCTGTGCGGGAACAGGTCAAGTACGGCGCCGACTGGATCAAGGTGTACGTGGACCGCCGATACTTCCTCGGCGACGACGGCCGGCTCCGGAGCTGGGTGAACTACACCGACGAGGAGCTGTCCGCGTTCACCGCCGAAACCCACCGCCTGGGCCGGAAAGCCGCGGCGCATGCCGTGGCGTGGGACGGGATCGATGCCGCGTTGCGAAACGGTTTCGACACCATCGAGCACGCCCACGGGCTCACGCCGGATCTCGTGGACCGCATGATCAAGCAGAAGGTCTACTGGTGCCCGACCATTTACGTGGGACAGTACGTCGCGCCAGGTCGTGGAGGCGTGTGGCCCAGGATGGTCGAGCTGGAGCGGAAGGCGTTCGGCGAGGCGCTCAAGCGCGGCTTGGGGCCGTTCATCGCCAACGGCAGCGATGCCGGCGGGTACGCCTGGGACGAGCCGCTCGCGCGCGAAATCGGTCTGTTGGCGGAGTACGGCATGACTCCGATGCAGGCGATCAAGGCGGCCACCGCGACCGCCGCTCGGCTCCTCGGCCAGGAAGCCCATCTCGGAGCCGTCGCACCCGGCCGGCACGCCGACCTCGTGGCTGTCGCCGGGGATCCGCTCGCGGACATCGGCGAGCTCGGGCGGGTGCGGTGGGTGATGAAGGGCGGCGCGGTTCACCTCGCCCCATGAACGACCTGGCGCAGTTCGCGCTGGTTACCACCACGTCGGTGCTATTTATCGTGGATCCGGTCGCCGTGATCCCGACCTACCTCGTCATCACCCAGGACGAAACCAAAGAGCAGCGGCGGAGGACGGCGCGGCGGGCGTGCATCGCGATGACCATTCTGTTGGTGCTCTTCGCCGCGACCGGCACCGCGCTCTTCCGCACG
>DASSUE010000429.1:0-7838 GCA_035707305.1 Gemmatimonadales bacterium | reverse complement strand
TCAACAAATCGCTGGTGCGGCTCATCCGCCCGCTCGACTAGCCAGAGGTTCCGTGGCCCGACTCGATCGCCTGATCCAGGTGCTGCACGAGCAGCGCGCCGACACCCTTCAGCTGGCCGCCGGGAAGCCGGCCAGCATCGTCCGCGACGGCGCGGTGCGGCCGGTGACGAAGGAATCGTTGACCGACGCCCAGATCGTTTCGCTGGTGCGGGAGATCGCGCCCCCGGATCAGTCGGGACGGGTGGGAACCGCGGCGGTACGCTTCGACTATCGCATGGCCGGCGGCGGCGTTCAGGTCGAAATGGCCGGAACCGATGCCGCCACGCTGCGGCGCGTGGATGGTTCCACGGCCGCCTCGGCCGGGGCGACGCCGTCGGGCGCCGCCCCCGCACGCCCGCAGCCGGTCCCCGCCGACCGCGTCGCGATGGAGCAGCTCCTCCGCCGCCTGGTGGAGACCGGCGCGTCCGATCTGCACCTCCGGACCGGCGAGCCGCCGCTGCTGCGCCTCCACGGCGAGCTGGTGCGCGAACCCGGCGACCCACTCACGGCCGATCGGCTCGAGCCCATGCTCGTGAGCATCATGGAGGGCAAAGAGCTGGGCGAGTTCCGCGACAGCGGGGACACCGATTGGGCCCATGAGATCGAAGGCGTGGCCCGGTTCCGCTGCAACGCCGCGCGCGACCGCCGGGGCCCGCTGGGCGTGTTCCGGGTCATCCCGAGCCGGGTGATGACCGTCGACGAGATGGGGTTGTCGCGCGAGGTACAGAACCTCTGTTACCTCTCGAAGGGCCTGGTGCTGGTCACGGGGCCGACGGGGTCGGGCAAGTCCACCACGCTCGCCGCGCTGGTGGACCTGATCAACCGCACCCGCGCCGACCACATCATCACGATCGAAGATCCGATCGAGTTCGTGCACCAGAGCAAGAAATGCCTGGTGACCCAGCGCCAGGTGGGCCTCCACACCCGCGGGTTCAAGGCCGCGCTCCGGGCCGCGCTCCGCGAAGATCCGGACATCGTCCTGGTGGGCGAGATGCGCGACCTCGAGACCATGTCGATCGCCATCGAAACGGCGGAGACCGGGCACCTGGTGTTCGGCACCCTGCACACCAGCACCGCGCCGTCCACCATCGACCGGATCATCGACCAGTTCCCCGCCGACCGGCAGTCCCAGATCCGCGTCATGCTGTCGGAATCGCTTCGCGGCGTCATCTCGCAGACGCTCTGCCGCAAGATCGCGGGCGGACGCGCAGCCGCCCGCGAGATCCTCATCTCGATCCCGGCCATCTCGAACCTGATTCGCGAGGGCAAGACGTTTCAGATCCCGTCGATCATGCAGACCAACCGCAAGGCGGGGATGGTGACCCTGAACGACGCGCTCATGGAGCTGGTGGACGCGAAGGTCGTCGAGCCCAAGGAGGCGTACATCAAGGCGGTCGAGAAGGCGGGATTCGCCGCTGCGCTGAAGGGGAAACGGCACGATACGAGCTTCCTGGGGGATGTGTAATGGATGGCCAGATGGCCGGAGGGCCGGATCGTTCGGCTCCCATCCTGGTGCTCGTCGCCCCGCAGGACCTCGTCAACCTCGCGAGCACCGTCCGACTGGTGAAGAACTTCGGGCTCGCCACGATCCGGCTGGTCAAGCCGGAGATGGCGCTCGACCGATACCGGATCGAAGGCATCGCGCACAACACCGCCGACGTGGTCGAGCGGATCGAGATCGTGGACACCCTCGCGGAAGCGCTCGCGGATTGCGTGTTCAGCGTCGTGCTCACGGGGCGCGAGCGCGCGGCCAAGCGCACCGTGCTCCGGCCTCGCGACGCGGCCCGCGCGCTGGTGCAGCGCTCGAGTGAGGGCCGGGTGGCCGTCGTGGCGGGTCGGGAGGACAGCGGGCTGACCAACGAGGAGCTCGACGCCTGTCACGCCATTGTCACCATCTCGACCGATCCGGGGCACCCGTCGCTCAATCTGGCCCAGGCAGTCGGCATCATGGCGTACGAGAGCTGGCTGGCGCGGGGCGGAGATGATCTCCCCCTCAAGCCGCCGCGCCGCCAGGCTGGTCCGGCCACGCAGGAGCAGCTGGAGCAGCTGTTCGCCGATTGGAAACGGGCGCTCGCCGCCATCGACTTCTTTAAGACCCGCCAGCCGGAGCACGTCATGCGCTCGCTTCGCGAAGTGATGTTCCGGGCCGAGCTCGACGGGCGTGAGGCTTCGCTCATCCGCGCGATGGGCATCGAGATCGTGCGGTTCCTCGAGCGGGAACGGGCGGCCGCCGCATCGCTGCACGGCGGAGCGAGGTAGCCCGGCATGGCTCGTTCCTCCGCCTACTGGTCGGCGAATCCGTACCGGAACCCCGATCTCACGCCCGAGCCGACCGCGCCCTGCGCCGACCTCCCGGCGCAGCAGGCGGAGCGTTTTCGCCGGGTCCGCAATGCGCTTCGCGACCTCCCGGGCGTGAGCGAGCACGTGCGCTTCATGGGAACCCCCTGGGGGTGGGCCTGGGAATACGCCGTCGGGTCGCGCAAGGTCTGCTGGGTCCACCCGATTCCGCCGGTCGCGAGCGCCACGTTCACCCTGACCGACGATGAAGAGGCCAAAGTGCTCGCGATCGCGCGGCTGGCCGAGCCCATCCGCCAGGCGTTGCGCGACGCGCAGCGCACGGGCCCGCTCAAATGGTGCTGGATCTCCTTGCCCGATCGGCGTCATGTGGACGCGTTCCTGAGTCTCGCGCGTCGCAAAGCCGAATGGGTCGGGTCGCGCTCCCCGATGCGCCGCAGCGCCGCCTCATAACGCGAACCGGATGCCCCGCCACGTGGTTGTGGGACCGGCCAAGGAAACGCTATACTTCCCGCCCGTCGGCGTCGTGATGCGTCGGCATTCCGGCAGCAATCCCTGCCGTTCCGGTCGCCGATCAGGCGAACGGGCTCCTACGTAGAGATGGTGAGGTCAATGCGGACGCTGGCACTCATCGGGGCAGGCGTGGCCGCGGTTGGTATCACCGCGTTGGCGCTCGGTTCCCGGCCGTCCGGCGCGCAGGCGCCGGCCAGCGTCGCGGATTCGCTCAAGGCGCCGGTGCTCGCCGCTGGCGACACCGCCGACCTGCCCGGGCCGCGCCAACCGGTGTTCTTCCGGCACGACATCCACGCCGGGCAATTCAAGATTCAATGTCAGTACTGTCACTATTCGGTGGCGGTATCGAGCGAGCCCGGCATCCCGTCGATGCAGACCTGCATGGGGTGTCACACGGTCATCGCCGGCGGCGACAGCGCCAGTAAAGTCGAGATCAAGAAGGTCCGTGAGGCGTGGACCCAGAAGAAGCCCATCGAGTGGACCCGAGTCCACTACATCGCTCGCCACGCTCACTTCCCGCACAACCGGCACATCAAGGCCCTGGGCCCCAACGCGTGCCAGACCTGCCACGGCGACGTCGCCCGCATGCCGCAGGTTTTCAAGGTGAACAACGTGAACAACATGGGGTGGTGCATCACCTGCCACCTCGAGCGCAACGTCAGCCGCGATTGCTCGGTCTGTCACTACTGAGCGTGGATAACGCATGCCCGACGACCTGAACCCCTCCGCGCTCGACCGCCGCCGTTTTCTCAAGGTGCTCGGCGTGACCGGCGCGGGGACCGCCGCGCTCAGCGGCTGCTCCACCGACCGGGTCGAGAAGCTGGTGCCGTATCTGGTGCAGGCGGAAAACCAGGTTCCCGGCGTCGCAACCTGGTACGCCAGCACGTGTACCGAGTGCGAGGCCGGGTGCGGCCTGCACGTGCGCACCCGCGAGGGCCGCGCGGTCAAGCTGGAGGGAAACCCCGAGCATCCCGTGAACCGCGGCAAGCTCTGCTCGCGCGGTCAGGCGGCGCTGCAGGGCCTCTACAACCCCGACCGGGTGCGGGCCCCGATGGCGCGCAACGCGGCCGGCGCGCTGCGGGAGATCACGTGGGACGACGCGATCGGCCGGCTGGCGGCCAAGCTGGGCCAGGCGGGCGGCCGCGTCGCGGTCATCTCCGGCGCAGGCCGGGGAACGTTCTCCGATCTTCTGGCCGATTGGACCGGCGCACTCGGCGGCCGCGTGGTGCGGTATCAGGCGCTGGATCACGAGCCGCTCCGCGCCGCGAACAAGGCGGTGTTCGGGCGGGACGAGATTCCCGCGCATGACTTCGGCCGCGCCGCGTACATCCTTTCGTTCGGCGCCGATTTCCTGGGCTCCTGGCTCGCGCCGGTGGAGGCGTCACGCGGCTTTGCCCAGTCACACGGCTTCAACGACGGTCGGTCGTCCAAACACGTGTTCTTCGGGCCGCGGCTGAATCTCACCGGCCTCAATGCCGACGAAGCATTCACGGTCGTGCCCGGCTCCGAGGCATCGATCGCGCTCGCCATCGCCAATCTGCTGGTGAGCGAGCACGGGCGGAGCGCTCCGGGAATCGGCGACGCGCTCGCGGCCCACACCGCGGAGGCCGCGGCCAAGGAGTCGGGCGCGCCCGCCGAAGCAATTCGTCGGATCGCGAAGGAGGTGGCGCAGGCACGGCCGAGTCTTGCGGTGGGCGGCGGCGTGTCGTCGCAGGGAGCGAACGCCATCGACCTGGCCACCGCCGTGAACCTGCTCAACCACGTGGCCGGCAACATCGGTGAGACGGTGCTGTTCGGCGCCGAGCTCGACGGCGGCGACGGCGTCGGAGCGCTCGACGAGCTGGGCCGGGCCATGGAAGCCGGGCAGATCGCGGTCGCGATCGTGCACGGCGCGAACCCGCTCTACACCCTTCCCGCCGCGTCCGGTTTCGCGGCGCGGTTCGCCAAGGTGGGGTACAAGGTCTCCACCTCGCTGTACCTCGACGAGACCGCGGCGCAGTGCGACCTCCTGCTGCCGAACCACCACGCGCTGGAGCGCTGGGACGATGCCCGCCCCCGTGCCGGCGTGTACGGCCTGATGCAGCCGGTCATGGAGCCCGTGTTCCGAACCATGAATACCGGTGACGTGCTGCTCCAGGTTGCCAAGAAAGTCGGCGGGCCCCTGGCCAAGTTCGACGCGCCGTCGTACGAGGCCCACCTCAAGACGCGCTGGCAGGCCTTCGCGGCGGAGCAGGGAGGGGCCGGCAGCCCCGATGCGTTCTGGCGCGAGGTGCTCGGCCGCGGCGGCGTCTATCGCCCTCGCGCGGCGCCACCGGCCGTCTCGCTCACGGTGCCGTTGCCCCTCACGATCGAGCGCGCGACGCCCCAGGGCGAGGGCGACTTCTGGTTCGTTCCCCATGTGAGCCCGATGCTGTTCGACGGCAGCGGCACCAACAAGCCGTGGCTGCTGGAGAACCCCGATCCGGTCACCAAGCTCACCTGGCACGATTGGGTCGAGGTCCACCCGGCCACCGCCAAGCGGCTCAACGTCCGGAACGGCGAGATCGTCAAGCTCAGCTCGCCCACGGCGACGGTCGAAGTCCCGGTGCTGGTGTATCCCGGCGTACACCCGGACGTGCTGTCGATGCCGCTGGGCTTCGGACACACGGCCTACGGACAGTACGCCTCGGGTCGTGGCGTCAACGCGCTCGACCTCCTGCCGGGCGCCGGCAGGCGCCCGTTCCTGCCGTACGTCGGGGTCAAGGTCTCGGTCACAACCACCCACGGATATCGCGAGCTGGCCACCACCGAGGGCAACCCGCGCCAGCTCGGCAGGGGGATCGCGGAGGCGATGCCGCTCGCCGCGGCCGCCAAGGGCCTGACCGTGCGGGAGGCGTATGAGCTGGACGGTCATCACCCGCACGAGGTGAACACCGAGCGCGAGCTCGAGGCGCTCGAAGGGTGGGCCGAAGCCCAGCACCGCCGCACCGAGTTCGGCAACTACGCCGGCGAGCAGCCGCAATGGGCGATGGCCATCGATCTCGCCCGCTGCACCGGCTGCTCCGCCTGTGTCACTGCGTGCTACGCCGAGAACAACATCCCCACCGTCGGTGAGGCCGACGTGCTTCGGGGGCGTGAGCTGACCTGGCTCAGGATCGAGCGCTATTGGGAGGGCGGCGACGACGGCCACGCCGACGGCCATGGCGGCACCCACGGCGAGCATGGGGCAGCGCCGGCGCCGCTCGAGGCGCGGTTCGTACCGATGCTCTGCCAGCATTGCGGCAGCGCGCCCTGCGAATCGGTCTGCCCGGTATACGCGGCCTACCACACGCCCGACGGGCTCAACGCGCAGGTCTACAACCGCTGCGTGGGCACCCGCTACTGCGCCAACAACTGCCCGTACAAGGTGCGGTACTTCAACTGGTACAAGTACAACGAGCGCGCGTGGCCGGAGCCCCTGAACCTGCAGCTCAACCCCGACGTCACGGTGCGGGCGCGGGGCGTGATGGAGAAGTGCACGTTCTGCATCCAGCGGATCCGGGGAGCGCAGACCCAGGCCCGGCTGGAAAACCGGCCGCTCCGCGACGGCGAGTTCACCACCGCCTGCGCCCAGGCCTGTCCCTCCGAAGCCATCGTGTTCGGTGACATGAACGACCCTAACAGCCAGGTGAGCCGGGCCAAGCGCAATCATCGGGGCTATCACGTGCTGGAAGAGATCAACGTGCGGCCGGCAATCACGTATCTCGCCAAGGTCGTCCGGCGCGGGGAGGCCTGACGTGGCCGTTCTCGCGCAAGAACCCGTCATCACCCAGACCCACGGGGACGTCACCCGGGACGTCGCCGCGACGCTCGGCACACCGAGCCGCGGCTACTACCTGATGCTGTTCGGCGCGATCGGCCTGTTCCTGGTCGGCCTCGCCACGTTCACAATCCTCATCAAGGATGGCTTGGGGCACGCCGGATACAATCCGCCGGTGTTCTGGAGCGTCTACATCACGACGTTCGTGTTCTGGATCGGCATCGGTCATGCGGGAACGCTGATCTCCGCGATTCTGTACCTGTTCCGGTCGCCCTGGCGGACGGCGGTGTACCGCTCGACCGAAGCGATGACGGTGTTCGCAGTCATGACAGCGGGCCTGTTCCCGATCATCCACATCGGCCGCCAGTGGATCTTCTACTGGCTCTTGCCCTACCCGAACCAGCGGTTCCTCTGGCCCAACTTCAAGTCGCCGCTCGTCTGGGACGTTTTTGCCATTTCGACGTACCTGACGGTTTCGACCACGTTTCTGGTCTACGGGCTCATCCCCGACGTCTCGGCGGTGCGCGACCGGGTCACCGGCTGGCGGCACAACATCTACAAGATGGCGTCGGTGGGGTGGCAGGGGACCGACAACCAGTGGCGGCACTACTCCCGCGCCTACCTGTACCTCGCCGCGCTCGCGACGCCCCTGGTGCTCTCGGTGCACTCGGTGGTGTCGTGGGATTTCGCCAGCGGCATCGTGCCGGGATGGCACGGGACGATCTTCGCGCCCTACTTCGTGGCGGGGGCGATCTACTCCGGCATCGGCATGGTGCTCACGCTGATCATTCCGCTCCGGCGAGTGCTCAAGCTCGAGCACATGATCACGGACTACCACTTCGACAATCTCAGCAAGCTCACGCTGCTGACCGGGTCCATTCTGTTCTACGCGTACGGAATGGAGTACTTCATCGCGTGGTACAGCGGGAACACGTTCGAGCAGACCACGTTCTGGCGCCGGGCCTTCGGCCCGATGTGGTGGGCCGGCTGGACCATGATTATCTGCAACGCCTTCGTCTCGCAGCTGCTCTGGTTCAAGAAGATCAGGGTCAACCTCACCGCGATGTTCGTGATCTCGATCTTCATCAACATCGGGATGTGGTTCGAGCGCTTCGTCATCATCGTGACGTCGCTCCACCGCGACTACGTTCCGTCCGCGTGGGGCCACTTCACGCCGACGATCATCGACATCGGGACGTTCGCCGGCTCGCTC
>DASSUE010000428.1:0-3071 GCA_035707305.1 Gemmatimonadales bacterium | reverse complement strand
CTGCCGCGCTCGAGTATCTGAACGGAGGCGGCACCGCGCGCTGCCGCCCGGAGCTGATGGATTGGGTTCGTGGGCGGCTGTTGGCCGACGCGGAAGTCGCCGTCGAGGGAGATCCCTCCGTAGGGATCGGCGCGGTGGTTGGGGCCGCCGACGGATCCGTCGAGATCGACGCGACCGTGGAGCACCGGCTCGGGCGGCTTCGAGACAGGCTTGCCGTCATCGGCCTCGGGATGCTGGAGCGGAGCGATGGTCCCCCTCGATGACGTGAACGCCCGCACCCGCGGCCTGAACGTCCATCTACTCGACCGCTCCACGCTCGAGGAGTTGGCTGCCGTGCCTGATCTCTCGAGCCTGGCCCGCCGGCTGGGCCAGGTCGGTATCGAAGCCACCAGCGATACCGCGCCACCCGCTCTGGAACTGGCGGTCCGGCGCGCGGCCGCGGGGCAGATGCGGCTCCTGGTGCGGTGGCTCGGTGACCGCACCACACTGTTTCGGGTGATCATCGAGGATGAGGACCGTCGCAGCGTGCGGGCGGTGCTTCGGGGCGCGGCGGCGGCCGCGCCGCCCGCGGCCAGGGTCGCGGGGCTCGTCCCAACACCATCGCTGCCGGAGCGGTTGCTCGTCGAGCTGGCGGATCAAGTCAGACCGCGCGACGTCGCCGCTCTGCTCACCGTGTGGAGACACCCGTTCGGAAGCCCGCTGCTTGCGGCCTCCGCTTCGGAGCGTCCCGATCTCCTCGCGGTCGAACATGCGCTGGACCGCGCGTTCGCGGCGCGAGCGATGCAAGGCGCCGCGCGCGGCGACGCCACGCTCCGGATATACGTCGCTGACCAGGTCGACCTCGCGAACCTGGCGACGGCGATTGCCCTGGTCGGTGGCCCGTTTGAGCTCCCGGTGGAAGACCTGTTCCTCCCCGGTGGTCGGCGGCTCTCGCGTGAAGGGTATGCCGCGGCCGCGCAGGCCCGCGACGTCGAGCGCGCCGCCACGGTTCTGGCCGACGCGTTCGGTAGCCGGCGCGCGCACCTGATCCGACTGCATGCGGCCGAACCCGCCACCCTGGAGAGAGTACTGCTTGACGAGCGGATCGACTCACTCCGCCGCATGTCTCGTCAAGACCCATTAGGCTCGGCCCCCATCTTGAGGTACTTCCTTCGGCTTCGGGCACAGACGCTCGCACTGCGCGTGGCCATCTGGGGAGCCGCCCTCGGGGCTCAACCCGCAGTGCGACGAGCCCGGATGCCGGCGGCGGTATGACCTACTCGGTTCGAGTGCTCTGCCGCCCCGCGGTGGCGGCAGGATTCCGGCTGGCGGGACTCGCGACCCTCGAGGCCGATGACGCAGAGGAGGGTGCCCGGCGGCTCGCAGGGTTACTGGAAGCCCCGGACGTCGGCGTCGTGCTCGTGGAAGAGTCTTTCTTTGCCGCACTGCCGGAAGCTGCACGCCGGCGGCTGGCGCGGCAGGCTCTCCCGATGGTAGTCCCAATTCCCGGACCGGCGTGGCAGCCCCCCCGCGAAGCAGCGGAGGCATTTATCGCCGAGCTGCTCCGCCAGGCGATCGGGTACCGGGTGAGGCTCGGATGACTCAGCCAAAGCTCACTCGCATCACCGGTGCGCTGGCCGAGGCCGGACCGCTGCCGAAGGCAGCACTTTACGAGCTCGCACGGGTGGGTCGAAGCGGCTTGTTGAGCGAGGTCATCCGCGTCAGGGCCGACACCGCAACGCTCCAGATCTACGAGGACACGATAGGACTCGAGGCGGGTGAGCCGGTGCGGCTCACCGGCAGCCCGCTCGCCGTTCAGCTCGGCCCTGGCCTTCTGGGCGCGATCCTCGACGGAGTGGGCCGCCCACTGCACCGCCTTGCCGAGGCAATGGGAGACTTCATCCACCCGGGCACGGCGGCGACTACCCTGGATCCGACAGCGCGGTGGAGCTTTGCCCCCGAACGTGGACCCGGGGATGCCGTCAGTAGCGGCGACGTGCTCGGCTCGGTGCCCGAGCGACCGGGCTTCGGGCACCGCATTCTGGTGCCGCCGGGAGTCGCAGGAGTAATTGGGTCCCTCCAGGCGGGGAGCTACGCAGTGGGGGACACGATTGGCACCCTGCAGGACGGGACACCGCTTGGATTGGCGCACTATTGGCCGGTGCGCCGGGCTCGGCCTGTCGCCGCGCGCCTGGGCGACGAGCGTCCGCTGATTACCGGACAGCGCGTCTTCGACTTCCTCTTTCCCGCGGCGGAGGGAGGCAGCGTCGTCGTGCCGGGCGGGTTCGGGACGGGCAAGACGATCATCGAGCAGTCGCTGGCAAAGTATTCCGATGCGGACATCGTGGTATACGTCGGGTGCGGCGAACGCGGCAATGAGATGGCCGAGCTGCTCCACGATTTTCCCCGCCTCCTCGACGAGCGCACCGGCCGGCCGCTCATGGATCGCACGGTCATGATCGTGAACACCTCGAACATGCCGGTTGCCGCACGCGAAGCGTCGGTATACCTCGGCATCACGATCGCGGAGTACTTTCGCGACATGGGGTATCGGGTGGCGCTCCTCGCCGATAGCCTCTCGCGCTGGGCGGAGGCGCTCCGGGAGATCAGCGCCCGCCTGGCGGAGATGCCAGGAGAGGAAGGGTATCCGACCTACCTCGCCGGCCGTTTAGGGCAGTTCTTCGAACGCGGAGGGCGGGTCGCCGCGGCAGGACGACCCGAGCGTCGCGGCTCGGTGACGGTGGTCGCGGCCATTTCGCCGCCGGGTGGAGATCTGTCGGAACCGGTAACCCAAGCCACCCTGCGCGTGACCGGCGCGCTCTGGGCGCTCGACCCGACCCTGGCGCAGCAACGCCAGTTTCCCGCCGTCGACTGGAGCGCCAGCTACTCGCTCTATGCCGATCAGCTCGCCGAGTGGTTTGCCGCCGAAGTCGGGTCCGATTGGCCGGAACTGCGTCGTGCCGCGCTCGCGCTCCTCCGCCGGGGCAGCGAGCTTCGCGATATCGCGGGAATCGTCGGGCCCGACGCGCTCCAAGATGCGGATCGCCATACCTTGGACTCCGCCCGCACCTTCCAGGAGCTCGTCCTCGGCC
>DASSUE010000427.1:0-3167 GCA_035707305.1 Gemmatimonadales bacterium | reverse complement strand
GCGCGACCCATTCGCCAGCGTGTCGAGCGCGTTGATCGCACCCCGGTACGGGGTGCCGAAGGTGACGAGCGCGCGGGTGTTGCGCCACCCGCCCAGCACCTCGAGGAAGTAGCGCGAGACCAGCCCGCCCATCGAGTGCGCTACGAGGATGAGCTTGGCATCGGGCACAGTGGTCCGCCGCCGCCGCAGCCATTCGGCGCTCTGGTGCGCGAGACGTTGCGCCGCCGCCCGGTTGTCGCGCCGCCAGTCGTACGGAAAGCGAAAGAAGTTCTCGCCCTCGCGCACGGCGAAACGCTCGAGGATGGTGTCGGCAACCCTGGAGTAACCGTCGATCTTCCAGAGGCCCGGAATGAGGTGGAGATCGGGGGCGAGCGAGTCGGCCACGATTCCGTCGCCCAGATCTTCCCGGTCGGGGGAATCGCCGGTCAGCGCGAGCGCGTCGCGGAGGCTGCCGCCGCGGGTGAGCAACGTGTCGGCGATCGTCCCGCCGGAGAACCCCCAGACGACCTTGCCATTCTTCTTCAGCACGCTCCCGGTGATGCCCGGGAGGAGGACGACGATGTCGCGCATCTCATGCGGCGGCATGCGGCACCCCTTCCATCCAGCTGATACGTGGTATGGCGCGAAGATTGGGGTCGGCGCCAGGCGCTGCAAGAGCGCGAATGCGACACGGAGGGTCGCGTTTGCGACAGGCCGCCGGGCTCATGTGCGCAGCTCGTAGCCGAGCTGGTAGATCCGGAGGTCGTCCGCCACCTTGACCCCGATTTGCAGATGATGAATCGGATCGTCCATCTCGTCGGAGAGAAAGCCCGAGCCGGTGCAGGCACCGCAATCCATCAGCACGAACGGAGTTCCGTCGGGCCGCTTGCCGCGGACGATCCGGGCACGGTGGGTATGCCCGATCACCATCAGCCGGACGTCCCGGCCGTCGGTCGAGACCTTCTGGGCCCAGAATCCCGCGTCCGAGAAGAAGGTCTGGCCGGGACCGTCGGCCGACGGCTTGGTACCCCCTCCCAGCGAGTTGGCGAACGCCCGTCCGGGATCGTGCACCACCGTGTGCTGGATGACATTCACCGCATCCGACGCGAGCGGGACCGGATCGGCCTCTGTGAGGCCGAAGTGGAGAAACTTGAGCGGATCCCCAGGCTTGGGCGGCGGCGGCTGGTTCCGTGGCTGCGGCTTCCAGTGCGGGTTGGTCGCCTCCAGCATGCCGGTCGCGATCGGAGGCAGCAGCTCGGTGAACCCGCGCGCGAAGTGTTCCTTGATGTCGCGGGACAGCGTTTCGATGGGATCGAACTGGTGGCCGTGGGCCAGAATGGTGTCGCCCCGACCGACACCCGCGGTGCGGTTCAGGGCCACCGTGCTGAGCGTCCGGCGGCCGTGCGGCCACGCGTATTGGAGCAGCTCCTGATCGTGGTTGCCGGCCAGGATGTCCATGCCCGTGGTCATGAACGCGTCGATGAGCTCGCGCCGGTCGGCGACGGTGTCGTCGGCATCCTCCTGAGGATCACCGCCGATGTCGCCGGTCCGCCAGAGATCGATGAAGTCGCCGAGCTGCCAGACCCGGAGCGTCGAGTCCCCCGCCCGCAGGTGGATGAGGGTCGCGGCGAGCCGCGCCAGCGCGTCCACCTGCAACTCACCGGCGGTGGCCCAAGGAAATCGCCTGGCATCCGCCTGCGGCACGAGATGGGTGTCGGGGATGAATATGTGCACCCGGGGGTCATCCATCTCGAGCGCGGGCTCACGGAGGCGAGCCGCGAGAAAGACGCCTGAAGGTCCTCCTCCATTGGCACCGCGGGGGAATTCCGCTTCGAGCCCCGCCAGCACGTCCGCATGCGTTGTCACGTTGCCTCCAGCGTTGTGAGTCGCCGCCTGGCGACCCCGATCATTCACAGTGCGTCCAGGACGCGCCGGAAACAGTCATATGGAACGGACGGTGACCTCACAAGTAGTTCGCGGGCGTCGCGCGATTCCGTCCGCCGTTCACGGTAGCACGCCGCTGTCGCCTTTCCGCGCACACGACGCGCAGGTGCGTCAGCCGTCCGCGAAACATGTCGCGTCGGCGATCGCACACGCGCTGATTGCGACATCTGAGCCCGAAGCGACGCGTTCGCCATCATCCCACGGTGAACGTTCGGATCTGGCGCGAATCAGTCCGGCATTCTACCGTAGGCGCCCACGCCGCGATTTTCGGAGCACATATGCCTGCACGACCAAAGGTCTGCATCGACGGCGTCCTGCCGCGGGACCTCATGCGCGCGCATCGGGTCCGCCGATCGGCAAGACCTGGATGAACGGAGATGGCGAAGTCGCCGAACTTCTGGGACGAGGAAACCACCCGGCACAACATCATCCGGAAATACGAGATCGATCAGATCAACGGGACCGAGTTCGACCCCAACTCGATCATGCTCTACTTCTTTCCCCCTGAGTGGACCCGAAACGGCGTTGGCACCAGCGCCAACGAGGTCCTCTCCGCGCTGGACCGGCAGTTCATTGCCGGCGCGACGATGTATCCGCGCAACGCGCCCACGCTGTCCGACGTCGAGCTGCTCGAGGTGAACGAGAAGAAGCGCACCAAGGCCGCCATCCGGAAAGATCGGCGAGGAGGATCTCTTCCGGTCCCAGGTCGTGAAGCAGGGTGACTGCGTGGTGGACACCCGAGGTCCGACCGACGTGGGGCTGAAGCTGTGCGGCCCCGACAGCCAGACCGCCCTGATCGCCGAGGACGACGACAGCGGCGTGGATCTCAACGCCCGGATCGGCGCCCCGCTCATCGAGGGAGAGTACTTCGTGCAGGTTCGCCACTACAGCCGCGCCAGCGGCGCGGGCGACTATTCGATCCGCGTCCGCAAGACATGAGAGGTCGAAGAGAGGAGCCCATATATGACTACCGCGGTGCTGTCAGACGCCCGCCGTTTCGTGCGCGAGGCGAAACTTCCCGCCGCGCCGGCGCCGAAGACGCCCCTCGGCGGACCCAAGCGTGGCGCAGCCCGGCCGGAGCCGGCATTCGAGTCGCTGCTCGATGCCGGCAAGGATCAGGCGGCCGTGGTCGGCTCGGAGCTGATCGCGTTCGTGAAGGGTGTCACGGTCGAGCGACGCGAGGCGATCGTCAACTCCGGCCTGCTGGCGCAGCTGGTCGCCAACAAGAAGGTCCCGGACCGGAG
>DASSUE010000426.1:0-14512 GCA_035707305.1 Gemmatimonadales bacterium | reverse complement strand
TGGAGCGTCTTGGTCTTGCCGGTGCCGGTGGCGCCAGCGATCAGACCGTGCCGGTTCATCATCGCGAGCGGGATGCGCACCTTCGGCTCGGGATGCACGGTGGCGCCTTCCAGCGCCGCGCCCAGCACGACCGCGGGCTCGGTAGCGCCGTAGCCGCTGGTCAGGGTGTCAGTGAACGAGGTCATGATGTGCTTCGGTAAGGGTCAGCGGCTGTCGAGCACGGTGCCAACACGGTGCAGGTCGTCGGCGGTGTTGTACAGATGCGGCGCCACGCGGATAGATCCTTCCCGCAGGCTGGTGACGATCCCCGCGCGTCGCAGGGCGGCGTATGCCCCGGGTGCATCCGGAAGTTCCAGAGAGACGATCCCGCTGGCGTGCGCCGGGTCGAGCGGAGAGCTGATCCGGATTCCGCGCCGCTCCGCCCACTCCACCAGCGGAAGTCGGATTTCGGCCAGGTGCTCCCGGATCGCGGCCGGACCGACGTCCAGCAGCAACCCCACGGACGCCACGAACCCCGCGACATCCTGGTAGGGAAGCGTCACCAGCTCGTAACGCCGCGCGTCGGGCCGCAACGTATCGCTGTAGTCGGTGAGCCGGTTGAGGTCGTCCGTGCCGGCGTACGCCATCCATCCGACGTCGGCCGGCGGGATCGTCTCGAACATGCCCCGCCGTACGTAGACGAATCCGCTTCCCCACGGTGACAGCAACCACTTCTGGCCGCCACAGGCCAGCACGTCCACCGGCGTCTCCCGCACGTCCACCGGAAGTTGGCCGACGCCCTGGATCGCATCCACCACCAACCAGGTGTTCGAGTCACGGCACGCCCGAGACAGGCGCGCCAGGTCCACCAGATAGCCCGACCCGAACTGAACCAGCGACACCGCGAGCACCCGCACCCGTGAATCCGCGAGGCGTTCGACGATGCGGTCCTCGTCCGGCCATCCGTCTGCCGTCACGGGGACGATCTCGACCTGGATTCCCTGCCGTTGCAGCGCCAGCCACGGATATACGTTCGCGGGGAACTCGCGATCCGACAGCACTACGATGTCGCCGGCGGCGAGCGGAAGCGAGCGCGCCGCGAGGTTGATCCCGTAGCTGGTGTTGGTGGCGAGGGCGATCTCGTCGGGATCGGCGTTGATCAGCCGGGCTGCGAGGCCGCGCGCCTGGGCCAAGAGCGGGAAGAAATGCCGCTCCTGCATCCGGTGAGGCGCGGCACGAAGCGCGGCGAACTCCTCGACCGCGCGGCGGGTCCGCGCCGGCAACGGGCCGATGCTCGCCGCGTTGAGGTAGACTGCCTCGGCCGTCCACGGGAATTCCATTCCCCTCACCATGGCCAGGTCGAAAGTGAACGACTCCGTCTCGCTCTTCACCAGATCAGATCCGCGGGGGGATGGAGTGCAAAGACCTGCGCGCCGACCTGGATCGGCGCCTTCCGGAACCCGGTCAACCGTCTGAGGCGTTGATTGTTCTGGATCACGGCGCTTTGGGACACTCCAGCGCATTTTGGAGATGAAGGCTGAAGACCGCCATGGCACCCGGATTGCAAGGTAAGGGTATGGAACACCGTCGGAGCCGGCCGGTGAGGCAAGCCACAAAATTCTCCCTGGTCCTGAGCGGCGGGGGCCTGAAAGGCCTCGCCCACATCGGTGTGTTCCGGGCGCTGCAGGAGCGGGACCTCAGCCCGGAGCTCGTGGTCGGGTCGAGCATCGGGTCGCTGATCGGGGCCGCGTGGGCGGGCGGCATGCCCCCGGATGAGATGGCGGCCCGGGCGCTCAAGGTCGAACGTCGGCATGTGTTCCGGGTGGCACACACCGACATGGCGTTCCGCCGCATGCTCTGCCCCGCCGTCTACCGCCGTGAGCCGCTCGACGAGCTCATCACCAGCCTGATCGGTCGCAACGCCTTCAAGGATCTCAAGCGGCCGCTGCTCGTCAACACCGTCGATCTCAACGCCGGGCTGCAGGTCATCTGGGGCGGTCCCGGCTCCGCGGAGGTGAGGATTGCCGACGCGGTCTTCGCCTCGTGTGCGCTGCCGGGAATTTTCCCGCCCCGCGAGATTCTCGGGCGCCACTACGTGGACGGCGCGGTGGTCGAAAACCTCCCGGTGCGGGTAGCTGCCGACGCGGCGCCGTGGCCGGTCCTGGCGGTGAACGTCTCGGCCGCCGGGGTCGATCGTGACGGCGTGGAGCGCCAGGGGTTCGCAGCGACCTACATCCGCGGTCTCGAGATCGTCATGCAGACGCAGATCGAAGCGGTGCTTCGCCGGTGGGAAGGCCCTCCGCTCGCCCTGATTCATCCGCCGGTCATGCACATCTCGATGTTCGCCTTCGACCGCACCGCGGAACTGATCGAGGCCGGCTATCGCTCCACGATCGAGATGCTCGATCGGCTGGGGAGCCTGGAGCACCTCGTGGGAGGCGTGTACGGCGCGCCGGTGAGCGGGCTTACGGTCGCGCCGGGTCTCGTGCCCGGCGAGCCGAAGAGCGCTGCCTGACCTCCTCGCGGCCGTGCTCGGCCGCGATTGCGGCGAGGTCGGCCGCCACCCGATTCCAGTTGTAGTAGCGCTCGATCTCCCTCCGCCCCGCCTGCCCAAACCGCGCCGCCAGCGCCGGGTCGCGGAGCAGCCTCCGAATCGACTCTGCCACCTGCTCCGGCGACTCGGGATCAACTAACAAGCCGGTCTCGGCATGTTTCACCGCTTCCGGAATCCCGCCGCTGCGACCGGCCACCACTGGCCGGCCGGAGCTGGCCGCTTCGGCCAGCGCGATGCCGAAACCTTCCACGCTCATCGCGGTGCGGCGCGACGCGCCCACGTACACGTCCGCCAGGTTGTACAGCGCCGCGAGATCGGCGTCGGGAACCCCACCCAGCAGATGCAGACGATCACCGACGCCCAGCTCGAGCGCGAGCGCCTCGAGGTCGCGCCGACTCTCGCCCGCTCCCACTACCGCGTAGCGGACGTCGGACTCGCTCCCATCGAGGCGCGCGAGCGCGCGGATCATGGTGTCGATGCCCTTGTGCGGCTCCAGTCGCGATACCGACAGGAGCCAGCGTCCAGCGTCGGTCAGCCCGTAACGGGCGCGAACGCCGGCAGTCGGCACACCGGGGCGGAAGAAGTCCGGATCGGTGCCCAGCGGGACGGTGCGCACCCGGCCGTCCATCGCGTCCAGCTCCAGCTCCCGCAGCACGGCCTGGCACAACCCCCGAGTCCACTCGCTGTTGGCCACTAGTACCGCGGCGGCGCCCAGCAGGGCGCGGGCGGACCGGCGTTTCAGCGCAGAGCGGTGGATGCGATGCTGCAACACCAGCAGGTCACCCCCGTGCAGCAGGATGCCGAACGGTGTGCCCACCCGCTCGTGGGTCCACTTGGCGGGGTAGCCGGCTGGCGTGATGTCGCCACACCAGATGAATCGGGCGTCCTGGCCGCGGGCGAGCTGAGCCACGCGGCGGGACCAGAGCATGAGGCCCTGGAGCGCGCCGAGACGCCGGGTGGGAATGGGGAGCCGGTCAACGGCGACGCCGAGCTGCTCGTCGGTTTCCTGACTGTCCGGATGCTGCCCGGTAGACACGAGGATTCCCGGCGCGGGATACCGGCGCGCGATCTCGGCCATCCACCGCGCAATGCCGCCCCCGACGGGCGGGAAGGTGTAAGCGAGCAGCAGGTCGGATCCGATCCCGGCGGGCCGCGTCACCCGCGCCTCGGCGTGAGGAGCGCGATCGGGAGCACGACTTCCTCGGGAGACACGCCGCCGTGGAGGAACGCCCCGCGGTAACGCGCCTGGTACTCACGCAGCTTGGTGGGATACACGAAGAAACGGTCTCCGGTTGCGAGCAGCAGGCGCACGCCCGGACCACGCGACGGCAGCCCCCAACGCCGCAGATCGTCGATCGCGAGTGCCGCGTCGCTTTCCTGCGCCCTCAGATCCTCACCGAACTTGTAGCGGAGATTCGAGGTGGTGTCCCGTTTGGCATAGACCGTCGCCGGCGTGTGGCAATGGATCGACCCGTGGTCGGTCGTGAGCAGCACCGGCACCTGACGCCGTTCGGCCTCGCGCAGCGCATCCCACAACGGCGATCGCTCGAACCAGGTGCGGGTCAGGTTCCGAAGCGATGGCGTGTCCCGCGCTACCTCGTAGAGGGTCAGGTTTTCGGTGCGGCCGTGGGTGAGCTGGTCGATGAAGTTGAACACCAGGGCGGTCACGCCGTCTTGCGCGAGGTGGCCGGGCAGCCGCTTGAGGAGGCTTTCGCCGTCGGCGGAGGTGAAGACCTTCTCGTAGCGCACCGGGACCGCCCGGCCGCACACCGCGCGCAGATGCTCGCTCAGCAGCTCCGATTCGTGCGCGTTGAGGCTCAGCTCGTCGTGGTCGGTCCACCAGCGGGGATAGCGGGTGGCGATGTCGGCGGGGAACAAGCCGCTGAAGATCGCGTTCCGCGCGAACGGCGTGGCGGTGGGAAGGATGGAGAAATAGTGTGCGGTCTCGATGTCGAACCGGCGACTGATCAGGGGCCGGAGCACCGCCCACTGGTCCAGGCGCAGGCAATCCACGACCACCAGCATCGCGCGCCGGTGCTGCTCCAGCACCGGCCGCAGGAACTCCGAGCCAATGTCCACCGAAAGGGGTGGCCGTTCGGTCCGGCCTTCGCGCACCCAGCCGGGGTAGTGGCTGCCGAGAAATCGGGCGAAGTCCTGCCGCAAGCTGTCCTGCAGCGTGCGGAGCGCGTCCTGCAGGCCGGGCTCCTCCGCTTGTGACAACCTCACTTCCCACTCCGCGAGCTCGACGACCAGCTCTACCCACTCGCGCCATCCCATCGCATGGCCGCGGCGGAGCTCGAGCTCCCGGAATCGGGTGGCGAAGTCGCGGGACAACCGCTGTTGCCGGATGCGATCGCCCTCCAGGAGGCGGGTGACGACCGATAGAATCTGGCGCGGGTTGACCGGCTTCGTGAGGTAATCGGAGACCTCGGCGCCGATGGCGTCGCGCAGGGTCTCGGGCTCTTCGCTCTTCGTGACCATCACGACCGGCAGGGAAACGTCAAGCGCGCGGATGGACTGGAAGAGCTCCAGGCCCCGCCGGCCAGGCATCTGCTCATCCAGCAGTACGACGCCGTAGTTCTGCCGCTGGAGCAGCACGATGGCATCGTCGCCGTGGGCCGCGGTCTCGACCGCAAACCCCTGTTCCTGAAGGAACAGGATGTGGGAGGTGAGGCTCTCCACCTCGTCGTCTACCCAGAGGATGCTTCTTGGCCGTGGCATGGAAGAAAGGTAGGAGGGGATACGGGGAGGCGGTAAGGGCGGCAGTGTCCTTGCCGCCTCCTGTTCGCCCTTACCCCTTTCAATACATTACCCCCTGTGAGAATCATGCTCTCGCCGGGCATTCTCGTTGTTCGGTTCGGCTCGATCGGTGACATTCTCCTGGCAACGCCTCTGCTGCGGGTCATCCGACAGCGCTATCCTCACGCGCGGGTCAACGTCTTGACCCAGCGGCGCTATGTGCCGTTGCTGGCCGACAACCCGAATCTCGACGAAGTGATCGGTGTCGCGCCGAAGGATCCCTTGCTCGCGCTGGGGCGCAGGCTCCGCCATGCCCGCTATTCGTTTCTCCTCGATCTCGAGGGTACCACCCGGAGCCGCCTCCTCCGGCTACTCGTACCCGGCCGGTGGCGGACCGCGCCCCAGTACCGGATCGCCCGGGAGTGGCTGGTCCGAACCAAGGAGAGTCACTATCCCGAGGACACCTCCGTGGCCGACCGTTTCTTCGACGCGGCGCGCGATCTGGAGATCGAGCCGGATGGCGGGCCCGCCGAGTTGTTCGTGAGCCCGGAGTCGGACCAGCACGCGGCTCGCTGGCTGGAGCGGGCGCAGTTGGGCAGCGGGCGTCCGTTCGTGGCGTTCGCTCCCGGCGCCTCGCAGGCAACCAAGCGCTGGCCGCTCGACTATTGGGTCACCCTGGTCCGCCGGGTCGTGAACACCGGGGCGGACGCGATCATGGTAGGCGGCGCGGCCGACGGAGCGCTCGCTACCGAGATCGCCGCGCGGGGCAGCAAGCGGGCGGTCAGCGCGGCGGGTGTGCTTGGCCTGCAGGCGAGCGGCGCCGTGCTGCGACGTGCGGCGGCGCTGGTTACGGGCCATACCGCGGCGATGCACATGGCCACGGCGGTCGGCACACCGGTGGTGGCGCTTGCCGGCCCGACCGTCCGGGCGTTCGGGTACTACCCATACAACGCGGCCCGAGCCATCGTGCTCGAGCGCGATCTCCCCTGCCGACCCTGCGCGAGAGACGGAGGCCCCGAATGTCCGCTCGAGCACCACTTCTGCATGCGGGAGATCTCGCCGGAGGCAGTGTTCGCGGCACTGGCGAGGGCGCTGGCATGACCGGCTGGGACCCCGCCGCCACCGCTCTGCTCGAGCTGCTTCCCCGCACCGCGCGAGGTCCGAAGCGCGACGGCATCTTCGCCCTTTGGCTCACGCTCAGGGTCGCGAGGGATGTCCGCACCGGAGCGCCGGCACTGGAGCGTGCCCATCGCCGGCGGGTAGACGCGCTCCAGCAGCGACTCTCGAGCCTCGCCCTCCCTCACCCGCTCCGCCGCGCGTTGGCGGCTGCGATCACCGAATTGGTGCAGCCCGATCCGGTGCGTGCGGCGCGGGTGTTGAGTCAGCTCGTCGCGCCGGCCAGAGAAACCACCGGTCCCGATGCGGCCGAGGCCGTGGCGCTGGCCGCAAAGGCGGCCCGCCAGGGAGCCGCGACGTGAGCGGCCGCCGCCCTACCGGGCGCGCCCGGCGCAGCGTCGCGCTGCGCTCGCTGGTCGAGCGGATCGATGCGACGGCTGCTGGAGAGCCCGTCGCCGACACCATCTCGAGCGGATTTCCCTCGCTCGACCGCCTGCTGGGCGGCGGGTTCCGCCGGCAGGATCTGGTCGTTCTCGGTGGCGATGTCGGGAGCGGCAAATCAGCGCTCGCGCTCGCGATCGCCTTGCGAAGCGCCGGATCGGGCTCGACGGCGTTCGTGCTATCCGGCGAGATGGACGAGGCGCGGCTTCGGGAGCGGGCGCTCGCCATTCAGGCCAGGGCCTCGGTGGACGATATCCGCCAGGGGCGGCTCGATGAGCCGACCCGCGCTGCAATCGGCGCCGCGGCGATTCAGCAGCGAGAGCTTCGGGTTCACCTCGCTGCGCTGTTGGACGGCCGTTTGGGCGAAGTCGAGGCGGCGCTCGCGGCCGTGCCGACCACCGGGCTGCTCGTGGTGGACGCCATCCAGTTTCTCGATCCGCCTCGCGCCTCGCCGCGACAGGATGAGCGGGTGGCCGTCGCCACCCGCTGGCTCAAGTCACTGGCAGTCCGGAGCAACATCGTGGTACTGGCTGTGTCGCATCTGCCGGCGTTCCGCGCCGCGCGGCCGGACCCGCGACCCGCCCTGGACGACTTCGGGGCCCGCGGCACTGTGAAGCAGCAGGCGGACGTAATCCTGGGCCTGTTCCGCGAGGAGATGTATCGGCCGGGACAGGGCGTCGAGGGTGCGACTGAATTGCACGTCCTCAAGAATCGGAACGGCCCGACCGGCTTCGCGGACCTGTACTTCCAGCAACGTTGCCTTCGGTTCGAAGATCTGCTGGACCGCGAGTGAGGTTCGGGTTATGTTTGGCCCCAAATCGGGGCGGGACAAAGGGTTGCCATGGCGGGACACAGCAAGTGGAAACAGATCAAGCGGAAGAAGGCGGTCACAGACTCGCGCCGCGCGTCCGCTTGGACCAAGGTCATTCGGGAGATCACAGTCGCGGCCAAAGCGGGTGGTGGCGACCCGAATGGCAACCCGCGCCTGCGGCTCGCGCTCGACGCCGCTCGGGCGGTCAACATGCCCAAGGACAACATCGAGCGCGCCATCAAGAAGGGCACCGGGGCCCTGGAAGGCGAGACGTTCGAAGAGCTCACCTACGAGGGATACGGCCCCGGCGGAGCCGCCATCTTCATCGAGGTCACCACCGATAACGCGAACCGCACCGTCGCCGAGATCCGTCATGCGTTCAGTCGAAACGGTGGGAATCTCGGCGCGAGCAACTCCGTGGCCTGGATGTTCGATCGCAAGGGGCAGCTTTACGTGGATGCTACGCGTCATCCGGAAGATGTCGCGTTGGAGGCCGCGCTCGATGCCGGCGCGGAGGATTTCGTCCGCGACGGCGACCAGTACGTCATCACGACGACGCCGCCCGCGCTGCACGCCGTGCAGGACGCGCTTCGTGCCCGCAATGTAGCGGTCGAGTCCGCCGAGCTGGCGATGGTGCCGAAGAACGCGGTCAAGGTCGAGGGGGCGGACGCCAGCCGAATGCTCCGGTTGATGGAGACGCTCGAGGAGCTGGACGACGTCTCGAAGGTTTTTTCGAATTTCGACATCGACACTGCACAACTGGTGGAGGCGGAGGCCTGACCCGATCGCCCGCATGAGGGTGTTGGGCATCGACCCGGGTACCGCGGTTCTGGGCTTCGGCGTCGTCGATGCGGGGCCCTCCGGCACGCGCCTGGTCGAGTGCGGCGTTCTCTCCACCCGGCCGCGAGACTCACTTCCGGCCCGTCTTCGACTGATTCATGACGGCGTGCGCGAGCTCATCGACCGGCACCGGCCCGACGCGATGGCGGTGGAGAGCGTGTTCTATGCGCGAAACGTTCGCACTACGATGGTCATGAGCCATGCGCGGGGGGTGATCCTGCTGGCGGCGGAAGAGGCCGGGCTCCCCCTGGCCGAGTACACCCCGGCCATGGTGAAGAAGACGGTGGTCGGCCGGGGAGCCGCGCTCAAGCCACAGGTTGGTTACATGGTGGCGCAGCTGCTCCGGCTCCGGGCTCCGCCGGCGCCGCACGACGCGGCCGACGGGGTGGCTCTCGCGCTCACCCACGTGCTGCGATGCCGCGGGCCCCGCCCCCGCCTGCTGCCCCGCCCCGTTGCCCGCGTGGTCCGATGATCGCCACGGTGTCGGGTGTGCTGGCCGGGCGCGACGGCGAGACCGTGATCGTCGAGACGGAAGGCGGTGTGGGTTACGCGATCGCCGTGCCCCTGCCCGTGTTCGAACGGCTGCCGGCAGCGGGCAGCCGAGTGCGATTGTTCACTGAGCTGGTTGTGCGCGAGGACGGCTGGTCACTGTATGGCTTCGACCGGCCGGTCGAGCGCGCGATCTTCCAGCGGCTGCTGGGAGCGAGTGGGTTCGGGCCCCGACTCGCGCTGGCGCTGCTCTCCGCGCTTGGGCCCGAGCGCACCGTCCGGGGCATCCGCGAGCGCGACATCGCGGTGCTAAGCACGGTGAGCGGTATCGGCCGGAAGAAGGCGGAGCGACTCATCCTCGAGCTGCAGGACCGATTCGGCGATCTCCCTGATCTCGCCTCGGCGACGGTGCCACCGCCGGGTGCCGATCAAGCGGTGCGCGCGCTGACCGGCCTCGGCTATCCGCCCGCGGCGGCGGAGGACGCCGTACGGAATGCGCTGGCCAACGGGGGCGATCCGGAGACCAGTGCGGTGGTCCGCCGTGCACTCCAGGTGCTGGCGACCCGGAAGTGAGCCCGTCGACCCCATCGAGGATGCCATGAGCGTACCGGCCGTGACTGCCGAGTGGAACTGCACCCGGTGCGGCACCACCAACCGCAAGCTGGTGGCGATCGGGGTGACCCGTACGGTGGATCGATGTACCCACTGCAAGGCCCGCCACACCGTTGTGGAAGACGAGCGCCCTGTTCGCTGGGTGGCGACGAGAAATGCAGATTGAGGCACGCACTGACGTCTGGGAGTACAAGTACGAGGGCCGGTACTCGTACTCGCGCTCGTACTAGTATTTTCCTCCATGCCTCAGCTCCAGATCACCACGCCCGACGCACTCCCCGATGAGCCGGCCGCCGAGGCGGCGCTCCGGCCCTCGCGGCTGGACGAGTTCGTCGGTCAGGAGCAGGTGCGGCAGTCGCTCCAGATCGCCATCGACGCCGCCCGCGCCAGGGGTGACAGCCTCGATCACACCCTGTTCTTCGGGCCCCCCGGCCTGGGGAAGACCACGCTCGCGATGCTCATGGCGCGCGAGATGGGCGTACAGCTTCGCACATCGTCGGGCCCGGTGCTGGAAAAGCCGGGCGATCTCGTCGGGCTGCTGACGTCGCTCGGGCCCGGCGACATTCTCTTCATCGACGAGATTCACCGGCTTCGCCCGGCACTCGAGGAGTTTCTCTATCCCGCGATGGAAGACTTCCGGGTGGACGTCCGCATCGCCGAAGGGCCCAACGCCCAGACGATTCCAATGCAGCTGGAGCGGTTCACGCTGATCGGGGCGACCACCCGGTTCGGGCTGATGACCCCGCCGATGCGCGCCCGATTCGGGATCGTCGAGCGGCTCGGCTTCTACCCGCCGGAAGACCTCACAACCATCGTCACGCGCTCGGCCGGGATTCTGCGGGCTGCCATCGAGCCTACCGGCGCGTCTGAGATCGCGCGGCGGAGCCGAGGCACGCCGCGGGTTGCCAACCGGCTGCTCCGCCGGGTCCGCGACTATGCCCAGGTGCGGGCCGACGGAACCATCACCGGCGCGGTGGCGGCCGAGGCCCTGGCGCGGCTCAACGTCGACGAGTTCGGGCTCGATGACATGGACGCGCGGATTCTCACCATCATCATCGAGAAGTTCGGCGGCGGGCCGGTTGGCCTGGGGACCATCGCGGTTGCCATTGGCGAAGATGCCGACACGCTGCAGGACGTCTACGAGCCGTATCTGATTCAGCAGGGCTTCCTGGAGCGCACCCCCCGGGGCCGGTGCGCCACGCCGCATGCATACCGCCGCTTCGGGATCACCCCGCCCCAGCGACAGGCGACGCTCTTTGAAGGCTGAGCGCCGGCTCCGGACGGCCGACTTCGATTATCAGCTCCCGCCCGATCTGATCGCGCAGGAGCCGCTCCACGACCGGACCGCGAGTCGGCTGCTCGTCGTGCGTCGTCCGGCGGGCAGTAGCGGCGGTCGCGCCGGGATGGAGGATGGGCGATTCAGCGATCTGCTGGAACTGATTCCGCCCGGAGATCTGCTGGTGATCAACACGACGCGGGTTCGGCCCGCTCGGCTGGTTGCGCGCCGCCCGTCGGGAGCGCCCGCCGAAGTGTTGCTGGTGCGGCCGGCCGGCGACGGCACCTGGATCGCGATGGGTCGCCCCGGCTCCGCGCTCCAGCCCGGCAAGCGAGTGGAGCTGGGCGATGGGGTCGCCGTCGAGACGGTCGAGGTGTTGGCGGACGGCCACCGGCGTGTGCGAGTGGCGGGCGCGAGCGCGGACGAGGCGATGGCGCGCTTCGGCCGCATTCCGCTGCCCCCCTACATCGAACGTGACCCGGTGCCGGCCGACACAGTCCGCTACCAGACGGTCTATGCCAAGCGTCCGGGCAGCGTCGCCGCCCCAACCGCCGGGCTCCACTTCACGGACGCGTTGCTCGACGCCCTGTCCGCTCGCGGTGTGGTCATCGCCGGGCTGGATCTCGAGGTCGGGCCGGGGACGTTCAAGCCGGTGGATGCCGAATTCGCCCACGAGCACCCGATGCATGCCGAGCGGTTCGAGATCCCGGAGCGGCTCGCCGCCCTTCTGCGGGAGATCCGACGGCTGGGCGGGCGAGTATGGGCCGTAGGCAGCACCGTGGTGCGCGCGCTCGAAAGCGCGGTGAATCGAGACGGCGTGGTGGCCCCTGGCTCGGGCGAGACTGCGCTGCTCATCGTGCCGGGATACCAGTTTCGGGTGGTGGACCGTCTGATCACCAACTTCCATCTGCCCCGGTCCACCCTGCTCATGCTGGTGAGCGCATTCGCGGGGCAGGAGACGATACGCGCGGCGTACGACCACGCCATCGCGGAGCGCTACCGGTTCTACTCCTACGGCGACGCGATGGTGATCGTGTGAGCACACGAACTAGGACGAGGACCAGGACGAGGGGAGGTCGGTGATGACCACAGCGCTGTCGAATACCGCCGGCTCGGCCCCAGGCGCGGGAGCCGAATATACCAGGGCGATCCTCGCGGCACTCGGCGATCGCGATCCGTTCGCCGTGCTCGCCGAGCTGGTCTCCTCGCTCGAGACGCGGTTGCACAGCGTCCCGGACGACCGGCTGCGCCGGCCGGAAGCGCCGGGCAAGTGGTCGGCGATCGAGGTCGTCCAGCACCTGGCCGACTCTGAGCTGGCGGTCGGCTGGCGGGTCCGCCTCATCCTCACCCAGGAGACGCCCGTGCTCCAGCCGTATGATCAGGATGCGTTCGCGCGGGAGCTCGGCTACCGTGGCATTCCACTGCGCGAGGCCATGGCCCAGCTCGATGCCTTGCGCAACGCGAACCTGCGGCTGTATCGCTCGCTGTCTCCCGCGCAGATGGCCCGCGCGGGGATGCACGCGGAACGTGGGCGCGAATCGGTCGAGCACATCATTCGGATGATGGCGGGGCACGACATCGTGCACCGGCGGCAGCTGGACCGGATTCTCCGGTGATCGGAGGGTCGGCGTAGACCCGGTGTTCGATTTTCGCATCGAGGCCCGGGTCGGGGCGGCGCGCGCCGGCACGCTCTCACTCCCCCATGGCGTCGTTACGACGCCGGCGTTCATGCCGGTCGGCACCCACGCGGTCGTCCGCGGGCTCCATCCCGAGGACGTGCGCCGGGCCGGCGCGCAGATCATCCTCGCGAACACCTACCATCTCCATTTGCGCCCGGGCGAGGACGTCGTGCGCGACATGGGCGGGCTGCACCGGTTCACCACCTGGGAGCGGCCGATGCTGACCGACTCGGGCGGGTTTCAGGTCTTCTCACTGGAGGGCTTGCGGCGCATCTCGGAAGACGGCGTCGAGTTCACCAGCCACGTCGACGGCAGCGTGCGGTTCCTCACGCCCGAGCGCGCGACCGAAATTCAGTGGGATCTCGGAGCGGACGTCGCCATGGCGTTCGATCACGTGGTTCCAGGGCAGGCCACGTATGATGTAGCCCGCGATGGTATGGAACGCACCCTTCGCTGGCTGGCGCGCTGCCGGCGGCGGCATGCGGCCCTCGCGGCTACCTCCCCCCGCTCCTTTCCGCTCTCTCCCGCTCTTTCCCAGACCCTGTGGCCCATCGTGCAGGGCGGCACCCACCTCGATCTCCGCCGCGAGTCGGTCGAGGGCACGCTCGGCCTCGGGCCGTGGACGGGAATCGCCATCGGCGGCCTCTCGGTGGGCGAGGCCAAGCCGGTGATGCACGAGGTGCTGGACGCGCTGGAGCCGATCCTGCCGCCCGCGATGCCGCGTTATCTTATGGGCGTCGGCTTCCCGCCAGACTTGCTCCAGGGCATCGCGCGCGGCATCGACCTGTTCGATTGCGTGGCGGCGACGCGCAACGGACGGCACGGAACGGCGTGGTTGCCGACGGGGCGCGTGAACGTGCGGAGCGCCGCCCTCAAGGGCTCCCGCGACCCACTCGACCCCGAGTGCGACTGCGACACCTGCACCACCTTCCCCCGCGGATATCTCCGCCACCTGTTCGTGGTCGAAGACATCCTTGGGCTCAGGTTGATCGCGCTCCACAACGTGCGGTTCCTGCTCCGCCTAGGCGAGCAGGCGCGGGCACACATTCTCGACGGCTCGTTCGACCGGTGGAGCCGCGATTGGCTCGACCGCTACTCCCGCTCCCGAGGCGTCCTGTGACTCTCCTTTCGTTGTCGCTGATCGCTCCCACGCCGGGCGGCGCGCCGGGCGCGGGCGGCGGCCTCGCGGTGCTGCTGCTCCAGGTGCTGGGCATCGGCCTGGTGTTCTACTTCTTCATCATCCGCCCGCAGTCACAGGCCCGGAAACAGCACGAAGCGCTGCTCGCCGGTCTCAAGAAGGGCGACGAGATCACTACCAGCGGCGGCCTCATCGGGCGGGTCAAGGACATCAAGGACGACCGCATCACCGTCGAGAGCGGCACCGCGACCGTCGTGGTGGAGCGCGGCCGAATCGTCCGGATCGGCGACCAGACGAGCGCGGTGGAGGCTCGCAAGGCATGAGTCTGCTCCCGCTGTATCTGCTCGGGCAGCCTGTGCTCCGGCAGCGCAGCGCGGAGATCGGTGCGGTCGACGACGGCGTGCGACGGCTGATCGACGACATGTTCGAGACGATGGACGCGGCGAAAGGTGTGGGCCTCGCCGCCAACCAGGTCGGCGTGGCCCGCCGGGTCGCGGTGATCGACGCCGAGGGGCAACGATTCGCGATGATCGACCCGGTGGTCGTCTCGGCCGAGGGCCGCGCGGTAGCCGAGGAGGGCTGCCTGTCGATTCCGGAGATCTACGGCGATGTGAGCCGTCCGGAACGGATCGTCCTCGAAGCCACCGACCGCGACGGCCAGCGGTTTCGTCTCGAGGCGGAGGGCCTGGTGGCGCGTGCCGTCCAGCACGAGATCGACCACCTGGACGGCATCCTGTTTCTGGACCATCTCAGCCTGATGCGCCGCCGGCTGCTCCTCGCGCGCTGGAAGCGGGAGCACGGGGACGCACCGACCATCAAAGAGGTGCAGCCGGCGTCC
>DASSUE010000425.1:0-12401 GCA_035707305.1 Gemmatimonadales bacterium | reverse complement strand
CCGCGAGCTTCGGCCGGGAGCGCGGGTGGTCTCGAACAACTTCGACATGGACGACTGGCAGCCCGACAGCAGCGTCGTGGTGAAAGGAACCGCGATGGCGAACACGCCGGTGCGGCTCTGGATCATTCCCGCCGACGTGCGCGGCGTCTGGGACCTCATGTGGGAGGCGCTCCCACCCATGCAGCTCGACCTGCGCCAGGAATTTCAGATCGTGACCGGCATCGTTTCGATCGGTCAGGAGCGGGCGACCCTCGCTGACGGCCGGCTTCGCGGCGACAGTCTCCGCTTTACGCTGCCCTCCACGAGCACGCGGGGCGCGATGCACTTCAACGGCCGGGTGGCCGGAGATACCGCGAGCGGGCAGGTGACCGTTGACGGCAGTCCGACCCTCCGGACCTGGCGTGCCGTGCGGATGAGACGCGGCTGACATGCCATCCGAACCGTCTGACAAGTCGCGCACCGTTGCGCTCACGCTGGCGGTGCTGCTGGGCCCGTTCGGCGCGCACCGCTTCTACGCCGGACGCACCGAGTCGGCGGTGCTCATGGCGTGCACGCTTGGCGGCCTGGGCATCTGGTGGGTGTACGACGTGATCGTGGTAGGGTTCGGTCAGTTCCGCGATGAACGCAATCGGATCATCTCGAACTGGGAGCCCCGGGTCGACGAGCGGGACGCGCTGCCCGAGGGAGTGGCGGACGAGCTGAGCGCGCTTCGAGCCGAGGTGGCGGAGCTGGCCGAGCGTGTGGACTTTGCCGAACGACTGCTGGCGTCACGCGCGCCGGATGAGCCCCGCCGGATCGACCCGTCGTGATCTACCTGGCGCTGATGCGCCAGATCCGGTTCCCGGCGTCGTCGGCCACGAGCAGCGATCCATCGCGGGACACGGCCAGACCGACCGGCCGCCCACGTACCGATCCCGCCGCGGAGTCGGCCACGAATCCGCCGAGGAACTCTTCCATCGCACCGCTGGGGCGGCCTCCGTCGAACGGCACGAACGCCACTCGATAACCGGTCAACCGGCTGCGATTCCACGAGCCGTGCTGACCAACGTACACGCCCTGCTGATAGCGGTCGGGGAACTCGAGGCCGTCTCCGAACGTGAGCCCGAGCGAGGCGGTGTGCGCACCGGTCGCATAGTCGGGGGCGACGGCCTTGGCCACCAGCTCGGGAGCCTGTCCTTTGAGGCGTGGATCCTCGTGAGGACCCCAGTAAGCAAAGGGCCAGCCGTAGAACGCCCCGTCGCGAACGCTGGTGATGTAGTCGGGCACCAGCTCGTCTCCCAACTCGTCTCGTTCATTCACGGCGGTCCATAACGCCCGGCTGGACGGTTCCCAGTCGAGCCCGTTGGGATTCCGCAAGCCCGACGCGAACACCCGCATCTGGCTGCCGTCGGGGTTCACCTCCAGGATGGCGGCGCGCCGCGGGTCCTTTCGATCGACCTTCTCCTCATCCACGTTGGTGCCGGATCCCACCGTCACGTAGAGCTTGGACCCGTCCAGACTCGCGATCACGTTGCGGGTCCAGTGGTTGTTGTACCCGCCGGCCGGCAACTCCAGAATCTTCTTGCCCGGGCCCTTCACCTTCCCCTGCAGCGGGTCGAACGCGTAACGCACCAGCGCGTCGGTGTTGGCCACGTAGAAGGCGTCGCCCAGCGCCAGCATGCCGAACGGCTGGTTGAGCCCCGTTAGAAATGTCTCCCGCAGCTCCGCCTTTCCGTCTCCGTCTTTGTCCCGGAGCCGTGAGATGCGATTCGCGGACGGTCCGAAGGTGCCCGCCGCAACGAGCTGCTTCCGCACCTCGGGTGGAAGCCGCTGCGGCACCGGGGTACGCGACTCCGCGACCAGCACGTCGCCGTTCGGCAGCACGTACAGCCAGCGCGGGTTGGACAGGCTGTCGGCGAACAGGGTCACGGTGAATCCGTCGGGTGCCGTCGGCATCTCGCCGGCGGACCAGCCGATCACCTTGGCGAACTTGGTTCCCGATGGAGTGGCGTTCGGCGCCGGCAGGTCGGGCGCCGGGCCCACATCGCGGCCGGTGATGGCACGAACGCGCGCCGCGTCGGCGGCGGGGACTGAATCGGCTGCGGCAGTATCGGTCGTATTCCGCTCGGAAGAGTCACAAGCGCCGAGCCCGCCCAGCGCAACAAGCGCGAGAAAATGAATTCGAGTCATCCGCGGAACACAGCCCTCCTCCTCGCGCGGCGGCTGTGTCGCGGATCACTCTGACGGTGCCGAGTTGCTTCCTACAGGACAGGATCGAAGGCGGACATCGCGCCGGCGTGCGGCCACAACGACTCGACGACGCGGGGCAGCTTGACCGGCATCTCACCGGTAACCATCGGCCGGCCGGCCGTGAACCAGGCCGAGGTGCCACCGTTCACGGTGGCGACCCGGGTGAATCCCGCTTGCCGAAGGAACTGAGCCGCCCGAAGCGACCGCATGCCGAGCTGGCAGATGACGAGGAGCGGTCGATCGCGGGGTAATTCCTCCAGCCGCGACGCAAGATCGGCCTGCGGGATGTTGACCGCCCCCGGCACGTGGCCGGCCATGTATTCCTCCGGCTCGCGCACATCCACCAGCACAGCTCGACCATCCGACGGCAGCGCATCGATCCCGACCCGGTCCACCTCGGGCGCCGAGGTCAGCATCGCCCACGGCGTATCGGCGAGGCCGCGGTTGGTCGCCTCGATAGCAGTCATGTTGAGCGGGCGTGCGGGGATGCCGGTGGTGAGCGCGGCGACGAAGGCGTCGCGGTCCAGGTGCAGAACCGGACTATAGAGCCGCTCGAACCCGATCGTCGTGCTGGGGCGGCCACACATTCCCTTGCCGCACGGGCCTTCGAAGTGGCCCGGGAACACCGCCACCCAGTCGGGCAAGGCGAGCAGCCGCGCGATGCTGCGGAACTGTGCGTCCGCGTCGCCGCCACCGAAGTCGGGACGCCCGACGTCCCCCACGAGCAGGGAATCGCCGGTGAGCACCATGGACGGCTCCGGGCTTCGAGGCGGATTGACTATCAGGAGCGAGATGAGCTCCGGCCGGTGGCCGGGCGTGTGCGCGACCCGAAGTCGCAGCTGGCCCAGCGGCAGCTCCTCGCCGTCACGCAGGCCCCGGAAGGGATAGCGAACCTTCGCCGATTCGTGCAGGCACGGTTCGACGCCGTATTGCGCGGCAAGCTTGCGCGCTCCCGAGACGTGATCGGCGTGTACGTGGGTGTCGATGATGTATCGAAGGCGGAAGCCGCGGTCGGAGAGGAGGGCGTCGTACTGATCGGTCGCGATCGCCGGATCGACGATGGCAGCCTCGAGCGACCGGCGGGACGCGATGAGATACGACGCACAGCCGCAGCGTTCGTCCAACATCTGTTTGAAGTACATCCCGCAAAGATACCGTCACCCGACGCGGGCGTCAGCACCCGCCCGCCGCAGCGCGGTCGCGCCCAGTCCGGCGACGACCGCCGCGGCCAGCACCGTACCGACCACCACAGGGGCGTGGAGCGCCTCGAGACCCAACGCTGCGTCGACCGAGAAGGGGCCGGGACCGGTCACCGCCAGCACCAATGCGCCCACGAGGTACAGGAGCGGCACCTCGACGATACCGATGTTCATCGCGAAGAACCCGTTGCCGAGGTGCTGGGTCATCGCCCCCCTCATCACGGCCACCATCAAGGCCGGACCCACTGGCCCGAGGAGACCGACGGCTGTCAGCAGGCCTCCGCGCGGTCCGTGCGCCGCCACCCCCAGGCCCAACACCAACCGTCCGACGAGCAAGCCGAAGCTCAGCATTGTGATGGTGGAGAACCCGTCCATTGTCACCTCCGTGGGGTTGCCGGTGCGCGTCCCGGCGCTACCGGGTCCCGCCAGGCTAAGGCCTGGAGCCGCGGCGAAATGTGAGTGGTCTTAGACCGACGGAGCGCTGAGGCGGGATCGGGCGTCGAGCACCTCGCGAACCGCGCGGGCCAGGTCGCCGGGGGTGAACGGTTTCTGCAGGAAGGGGAGACCGTGGGCCATCAACCCACGACGGATCACGTCGTCTCCCGCGAACCCGGAGGTATAGAGCAGCTGGATGTCGGGCCGGAGCGCAGCGAGGCGTTCGCCGAGGGCACCGCCGCTCAGGCCGGGCATCACCACGTCAGTGACGATGAGGTCGACCCGTTCCTCTTCCGAGACGACGCGCAGGGCTTCATCGGCGTCACCGGCTTCGCGGCACCGGTAGCCCGCAGTCCCGAGCGTCCGGAGCGCGAGCGCCCGCACGAGCGGCTCGTCGTCCACGATGATGATCGTTTCGCTCCCCCGTTCGACGACGGGCTCCGCAGGCTCCTCGACCACCGGCTCGGCGCCGGCCGGCAGCTCCGGCCAGTACACACCGATGACGGTGCCGCGCCCCGGCTCCGACTCGGCCCAGACGAATCCGCCGCTCTGCTTCACGGCGCCGTACACTGCGGAGAGGCCGAGGCCCGTCCCCTGCCCGACGGGCTTCGTAGTGAAGAACGGCTCCCAGATGTGTGCCAGGGTGTGCGGGTCCATCCCGTGGCCGGTGTCGCTCACCGAGAGCATGAGGTAGCGGCCCATGGCCGGGACCTCGCCGGCAAGCTGGGGCGGCACGTTCGCGCGCCCGAGAACGAGACTCATGGTCTCAACCGTCAGCCGGCCACCCTGCGGCATGGCGTCGCGTGCGTTGAGGACCAGATTCATGAGGATCTGTTCCACTTGACCAGCATCGGCGAACACCACGCCGATGTCGTCCGCGAGCTGCAGCACCAGCTCGACGTTCGGCCCCAGCACCGGCCGGAGCATCGCTTCGGCACGCCGCACGATCTTGTTCACGTCGAGCCGCCGGGGCTGGATCAGCTCCCGACGCGCAAAGGCGAGCAGTTGGCGGGTGAGCGATGCCGACCGGTTCGCCGCCTGCGCGATCTGCTCCACGTCGCCGCGACGGTGATCGTCGGGCGAAAGACTCTGTGCGAGGAAGTCGCTGAAGCCGAGGATGGCCGCGAGCATGTTGTTCAGGTCGTGCGCGATGCCGCCCGCGAGCCGCCCGACCGCTTCCAGCCGGAGCACCTCCTGTAACCGCTCCTCGCTGTGCTTGCGCTCGGTGATGTCCAGCACCACGCCCGTGATGCGGTCCACGTCGCCGGTCCGGGCGGAGGATGTCGCGCGCCCGAGCGCCGCGAGCCACCGGATGCTTCCGTCCGGCCACACCACCCGGTACTCGGCCGAGAACGGCTGGCGCTCATGGAGCGCGGTGTGCCACAGTTCCTCAGCCGACGCACGGTCGTCCGGGTGCAACATGGCGGCCCAGGCACCGTAGCTCACCGGGGCGTCGGTCGAGATGCCGAGCAGAGTCCGCGCGCGGTTGTCGCAGCGTAGTTCGGCCGCGGCCACGTCGAACTGCCATGCGCCGAGTCCCGCCGCCTCGTGGGCCAGGGCCAGCGCCTCCCGGTGGCGCCGCAGCTCTTCCTCGACCTGCTTGAGGCCCGTGAGATCGCGAAGGGTACAGGCGTAGCCAACCACCTGGTTGTTGCGGCCGTGGACGCTCGCCAGCGAGGCTGAGGCCCAGAACCGCGACCCGTCCTTTCGCACCAGCCAGCGCTCGCTGCTTGCCCGGCCTTGCTCCCGCGCGACCGCCAGCTCCCGTTCGGGCACCCCCGCCGCACGGTCTTCCGGCGGAAACACGTCCGACACTGTCCGCTGCAGGAACTCGGCCTTCTCGTATCCCAGGAGCCGGCGAACTCCCTTGTTCCAAGTCGCGTTGTGTCCCCGGTCGTCGAGCAGATAGATGGCCGCGCCCTTCATCTCGTCGGCTGGCGTGCGGAACCGCTCCTCGATACTCGCCGGGGTGGTTTCCGCACCCGCCCGCTCCGCCAGCTCACGCTCGAGGCGCTCGACCCGGGCGGTCATTTCCCGGGCGGTGGCGGCGTTGATTGTCACCGCCCGGTATGACGACGCCAGGTAGGCGATGCCCGGCCCGCTGAGCAGGTAGATGCCCAGGCTCGAGACTGCGGTGAGATCGGAGACCGGGAACGTGTAGCGGGGCGGGACGAAGAGAAACCAGGCGGCCAGCGCGCCGAAAACGAGGGTCAGGAGCGCTGGGGAGAAGCCGACCACGGCGGCAACCACCACCGCTGCGGACAGGAACACGAAGAAAGTGATCGCAGTGTGGGAAAGGTCAACGACCGGCTCCAAAGCGGCCCGGAGCACGATCGCGCAGGCCACTCCGAGCAATGCCGCACCGATTTCCGACGCGCCTTCCGCGCTCGAAACGCCGGCGTAGGTGGCTTCCAATGACCCTCCTGCCTGCTGCCGCTCTGGGGAAATAACCCACGGTAAGAAAGGAACCCGGTGCGCACAAGCATGCGAGGCGCGGCGCGGCGGCAAGGACGATCAAGACCCTTTTGGGGACACGTCCGGTGAACGGCGTCCACCGCACGCGGCAATCGCTGGACCTCGAGCGCGCGTCAAGTCGGCTCGGCGCAGGAGCCTAGCAATGCTCGCCTCGGACCCGACCCGACCCAAGGCGGGGCTGGAACAACGTTTGCGCCAAACGAGGGCCGGTCTCTCGTTCGAACGCCGCGTTGCTGGTCGGACGCGAGCGGTAGGCGTTAGGCCACCTGCACCTCCCGGCGTGCGCGAATGCGCACGCCGGCGGTGCGAGCCCTCCTCAGTGCTACCCCTTCTTACAGGGAAGTGAGTCCTGGCCGATCAGCTTGTACTTGGCGGGATCGTGCGGCGGGATCCGAATCGTGGTCTCGAGAATGGAATCGATGGGGACGATCTGGACCGTGATACGATTCTCAACGGACGGATCATGCGGAGGAATGACCAGGCCCCGGCGGGGCTCTCCGGTTACTGAACGCAAGCCCACGATGGTTCGGTGCTTCGGGTCGTGGGGCGGAATCAGGAACCGGCCGTCGGGACGAGGATTCGGCTCGCTGCAGGGAAGCAGGACCACGTCTGTCGGGACGGGCGGGCCAACCGGCGCGTCGGCACGCCCGGCTGGCTCCTGGCCGGCAACGCTATCGGCCGGACTGGCGGCGGCGGTTATGACGTTCAAGTCGTCCCCCGCCGACGCTTCGGCCGTCGCCGGTGCCGGGGGCGGTTCAGAGACGGACCGGGATGGGCCGTAGCGAAGCCACAGTGCAAAAGCGAGCGCGGCCACCGCGAGGCCAAGCCCGGCCCCCAGCGCCAACTGCGTCAGCCTGACGTCACGATCCTCATCCATCGGTGGCCATGTCTCAGCCGGCGGCCGTCTTCCCCAGGATTTCCCGGGTCCGCCGCACCAGCTCGTCCGGGGTGTACGGCTTCTCCAGCACTGGTTCCTCGCCGCGCGGGCTCATCGAGGTGTACAAGACCGGGAGCCCGGGCCGCCGCGCGGCGATGCGCTCCATCAGCTCAGGGCCGGGAATGTCGGGAAGCCCGACATCGGTGACCACCAGCGCGAACGGCACGTCGTACCGGTCGAGCAGCTCCAGGGCCTCCACTCCGTCGCAGGCCGACACCCAGCGGAAGCCCGCTGATTCGACCGCCCGCGATGCCGCCCGGCGGGCCTCGCTGTCCGGATCCACGATAAGCACGGTTTCGTTCGGCTGCGAGGAAGGAATGACGTCCTCGGCCCGAGGTCGCTGGGTTCGATGCGAACCGCTGGACCGGCGCCGCCGCACCTCCGCGAGACGACCTTCAGCACTCTCGACCCGGAACTCCGCATCGTCGGCGCGAAGATCCGCCTGGCGAGCGAGGGCGCGGGCCCGGGCGCCGAGCACGGCGATCAGGAACCCCGCGACGGCGAAGGCCAACTGGCGGACCAGGTCGGCCTGGGCCTCGAAGCCGAACGCACGGTCGGGCGGAAAGAACCACCAGTTGAGCGCCGCGGCGGACAGCAAGAGGGCCACGATTCCCGGGCCGAGCCCGGCAAAGATCGCGGCCACCGCCACGGCGAGAAGAAGGAGCGGCTCGTAGGTCGGATGCAGCATCGGCCGGAGCGCCAGGTCCGCCGCCACCGCTCCAGCGGTGGCGGCGAGGGCGAGGCCATATCCAGCAATGCGTTGCCCTGCGGTCACTTGGCTTGCCTCCAGCAAGATCCTCCCATGCCAATATTGACCCTAAAGCTGCGATTTGACCAGCCGGGCGAAGCGCTCCTGCACCCGCTCCTTGAACGGGCGCCGCTCCCATTGCTCCAGCGTCACTTCGCGGGACTGTGCCCGGTCCTCGGCGAACGCCCGCGACTGCTCGCGGGCGAACTCGGCGTCGAGCACGTTCAGGTTGGCCTCGTCGTTGAGTCGGAATGATCGGTCGTCGAAGTTGGTCGAGCCGACCGAGCACCAGATGTCGTCCACCACCATCACTTTGGTGTGGTACATGGTCGGCTGGTACTCGTATATCCGCACCCCCGCCCGCAGCAGCGGCCCCCATAGCGCACGCGAGGCCCGGCGCACGATCTGCGCATCGAGCACCGGCCCGGGGGCGATAATTTCCACCTCGACGCCCCGCTCGCGCGCCTGCACCAGCATACTCACCACCAGGCTGTCGGGAACGAAGTAGGCATTCGCGATCCGGATGCTCCGTGCCGCCGAAGCGATGGCGAGGAGGTACATGAGACGCATGCTCGCGCTGCCTTCTCCGGGCGAGCTGCGGAACACCTGGGCGTAGTGCTCGCCCGCCGGCGCCTGCGCCGGGAAATAATCGTCACCGTCCAGCACTTCCCCGCGTGATTCGATCCAGTTGTCCATGAAGGCCGCCTGCATCTGCGCCACGGCTGGGCCCACCACGCGGAAGTGCGAGTCCCGCCAATGGTCCGGATCCTGGGCGTGGCCAAGCCAATGGTCCGCCACCCCCACGCCGCCCGTGAATCCCACCCGGCCGTCCACGATGAGCAGCTTGCGGTGAGTCCGGTTATTGATCCGATCCACGGTGTACCAATGCAGCGGGCGATAACGAACGACCTGCACGCCGGCCTTCTCCATCTCATCCAGCATCGCGGCGTCCATCTTTCCCGAGCCGACCCAGTCGATCAGCACGTGGGTCTTGACCCCGGCTCTGGCCCGGTCGGCCAGGGCAAGGGTGAACTGCCTGCCCACCTCTCCCGACCAGTAGATGTAGGTCTCGAAGGTGACCGAGCGCTTCGCCGACCGGATCGCGGAGAGCATGGCGGGAAATATCTCGTCGCCGTTCAGGAGGGATGTGACCCGGTTCCCGCCCACCATCCCTGGTCCGAGCAGGCTCCCCATGACCCGGACGAACTGTGGGTCGGTCGGGGCGTAGCGGTGGGGGATCGCGTGTTCGACGCGCGACGCCGCGGCGGTCAGGTTGGCATACAGGAGCACGAGCAGGGCAGTCACCAACGTCGCGCCGCCGGCCCACAGTGCGGGCTTCCGCCAGGCTCTTTTCATACGAAGGCTCGAAGTTTGGGCGTCGCCGGCCAAGCCGGTTGCACGATAGTAGTGATCCGCCGCCGATTTCCGCGACGATCCACGCAAGTCGGCCTGCGTGACGTGGCTCACGCCACGGCTTGTAATTGCCGAGGCGCTGTCTTAAGGTCCAAGCTCCCCCTGTAGCCTGTGCACGCGACTCGGGACGGCCGGATGCCGTGCCCGTACCCCGGAGAAGCGGATTTGGCTGTACGCCGGCCGCGGTTCGCTCAAGCGACCGCGGGTCATCTGGAACAGCTGCCGGCCCCGCTTACGCTGGGCCGGTCCAGAGCGTGGAACTACCTCCTCGCAGGGCTGGGGGTTGCCGCCGTCACCGCTCTGCGCGCGGCGATCGACCCCTTTGTGGGCACGGCGGACCCCGCACTTACCATCTTCGTGTTTCTCGTGGGGGTCGGCATCGCCGGGATACTCCGCGGTGTCGAGTGCGCCCTCGTATCGCTCCTGATCGGCGGCGGAGCGGCCTGGTTCCTGTATCTCGGCCCGATGTACCGAATGACGCTACTCGACCCGACCGTCCTGGTCGGCATCGCGTTGTACGTCCAGACCGGGGTCGGGATCGCGTTTCTGACCGGGGGCCAGCACCGGTCGCACCTGATTGCCCGAGCGGCGGCTGCGGAAGCCGCCGCCAGGTCCGAGGAGCTCACCCGGGAACGGGCAGCCCGCGAGCGGGCGGAGAACGCCCTGCGAGGCCTGGAGGACCGGGTCGCTGGCGTCGCTGAAATCGGCAGGACGCGTCAGGCGATCCTCCTGGCGCACGAGGCGGCCGGTTTGGGGACTTGGGATCACGACCTGGTCAGCGGCGCGATGGAGTGGGACGCGCGCGCCAAGGCACTGTTCGGGGTCACGCCCGACGTCGCGATGACCCGGGCCATGTGGGCCGCAGCGGTGCACCCGCCCGATCTTCCCAACGCCGAGGCGCTGCAGGATCTCGCCATCAGGGAGCGCAAGCCGTTTTCAGCCGAATACCGCGTGCTCTGGCCCGACGGCAGCATCCATTGGATCACGGCGGTCGGACGCGCGACCTTCGACGGCGCAAACGGCAAGCCGCTGCGCCTCACCGGCGTGATGCTCGACGGCACCGATCGGAAGAAGGAGGAGGAGCGGCTCAGCGAAGTCCTGCGGCTCGAGGCGATCGGTCGGCTGGCTGGAGGGGTGGCACACGACCTCAACAACATGCTGGTCGCCATCCTCGGTTACAGCGAGCTGCTGGGGCGCACCCTCGACACGGACGACCCACGGCGCCGGGACGTCGACCAGATCACCGAGGCGGCCACCCGGTCAGCCAAGCTCACCCGCCAGTTGCTCGCCTTTGCCCGCCGCGAGCTCATCCAGCCTCAGCGCCTGGAGTTGAATCGCGTGGTTGAGCGGAGCGAGCCGTCGCTCCGGTCGGTGCTGGACGCGGCGGGCATCGAGCTCGCCTTTCAACTCTCGCCCAACGCCGGGATCATCTATGCCGACCCCAGCCAGGTCGAGCAGGTGATCATGAACCTGGTGCTCAATGCCCGCGACGCGATAACTAACGGCGGTCGCATCACGGTCGAGACCGGCCCGGGTCCGGACCGTCACGTGATGCTAGCGGTGCGCGACACCGGGCACGGCATGGACCCGACGATCCTGCGACGAATCTGGGAGCCGTTCTTCACCACGAAGCCGGCAGGCCGCGGCGCCGGACTTGGCCTCGCGGCGGTGCACGGCGCCGTCAAGCAAAGCGGCGGATTCGTCGGTGCGGAATCGCAACCCAACCGCGGCACCGTGGTGAGCGTCTATTGGCCCGAAGTCCAGATCGAGCCCACCTGATCGCCCGTTAAACGCCCCTGGAACGCCCACGTCGGCCCAGCCAGACGTGGTTTTCGACCCCCGTATATTCCGGGATGCCTCTCTCGGATTTCCATCCGGTCATTGCCCGCTGGTTCAGCGAACGGCTTGGTGAGCCCACCGAGCCCCAACGGGCCGGCTGGCGCGCCATTCGGGACGGACGGCACACGCTCATCGCCGCCCCCACCGGCTCCGGCAAGACCCTCGCCGCATTCCTCATTGAGCTCGATCAACTGCTGCGGGAAGGTCTGGAGAGTCCGCTGTCGGCCGAGGTACGCGTCGTCTACGTCTCGCCGCTGAAAGCGCTGAGCGCGGATATCCATCGGAACCTGGCGGAGCCGCGGCGGGAGATCCGGCGCCTGGCCGAAGAGATGGGCTACCCGGCCCCGAAGATCACCGCCGCGGTGCGATCGGGAGACACGCCGGCCGCGGAGCGGGCGGCGATGCTCAAGACCCCGCCGCACATCCTGGTAACGACCCCCGAATCGCTCTACCTCCTGCTCACGGCCCGGCGAAGTCGCGACATGCTTCGCAGCGTGCGCACGGTGATTGTGGACGAGATTCACGCGGTGGTCGAATCGCGCCGCGGCGCCCATCTCGCTCTTTCGCTCGAGCGGCTGGAGCACGTGGCCGGCCGTCGAATCCAGCGCATCGGCCTCTCGGCCACGATGGAGCCCATCGAAGAGGTGGGACGATGGCTGGTCGGGGAACGATCGGACGGTCAGACGGGCCATCCCTCCATCATCAATGCCGGCCACCGCCGCGCTTTGGACCTGGCCCTCGAGTTGCCGAAGTCGCCGCTCGAGGCCGTGCTACCCGGCGAGGTGTGGGAGGAGATCTACGATCGCCTGGCGGAACTCATCCGCGCACACCGTACTACCCTGGTCTTCGTGAACACCCGGCGGCTCGCGGAGCGGGTGGCCCGCCACCTGGCCGAGCGGCTGGGCGAGAATGCCGTCACCGCCCACCACGGGAGCCTCGCAAAGGAAGTGCGGCTGGACGCCGAGGAGCGGCTCAAGACGGGACAGCTGCAGGCACTCGTGGCCACGGCATCGCTCGAGCTCGGGATCGACATCGGGCATGTGGACCTCGCCTGTCAGATCGGCTCGCCGCGGCGCATCTCGACCTTTCTCCAGCGGGTCGGCCGGTCCGGCCACACGGTGCGGGG
>DASSUE010000424.1:0-3687 GCA_035707305.1 Gemmatimonadales bacterium | reverse complement strand
GTCGTCGCCAGCTCGGTGACGATCTGGAGCGTCGCCGGACCGATGCCTTTAGTGCCGGCGAGCGACCCGTCTTCCAGGGCGCAGTGCAGATCACCCGGCAAACCGCCGACTGCCCGCGAGGCGGCCCGGAAGGCTCGGACCCGGAATGGATTCTCCCCCCGCAGCTCGAGGAAGGAGGCGATCTGCTCCAACACCTGCGCGGCTGCCCTCTTGTCCATCGCTACAGCGGTCTTCATGAGCGTTCTCTATGCTTCAGCTCTTCAGCTTTGTGGGTCATCCGAAAGCCCAGCTCCAGCAACTCCTCCGCGCCGGCCAGGGAATGGAGCCCGGCGGCGGCACCGCCGGGCAATAGCGGCGCGAACAGGGTCGACCCGTCGGAGCGCTCCAAATGCGCGATCCGGGCACCCTCTGCTTCTACCACAGTGAACCCTGGCCGGTCGGGGTGCAAGCCGAACACACCAAGGACCCGCAGCTCCGAAGCGGCCGGCGCGGGGTGCACAAAGCAGCCGTCCAGCGGCTCATGCGGCGCTCCGGGCACCGGTTCCGCCCAGACCCGGCGCTCGGCCACCTGACCATAAAACGGCGACACCATTGGAGATACCGAAGGATCGTCAGCGAACCCCAGCATCCGATCGGTATCGGCCGGACCCAAGCTCACGACCTGTTGGCCGGACGCCCAGAACAGGTAGACCTGGTGCACCAGCGCCGCCAGCTGCCGGATGTCCTCGCCCGCGCCCTCGTCGGGCCTCAGCTCGCGCACCAGCGTCACCACGTCGCGGTTCAACAGGAAGCTGTCGCGATCCGAGGGGTCGGTCGCGGCCGCAGTCAGCGCATCGCGGATGGCCGGAAAGCGAGCCTCCGCGAGCTCGGCGAAGGCGACATCGAACGGGGTGGGTCGCGTCATTCCACCACGATGGTCGGACTGGTGGGCGGCGGTGGGACGCCCGGCGTCGCGACCTTCTCCGCCGTCGCCCCCTCATCGGCCCGTTTGTCGCCCGCGATCTCGCTCAGTCGCGCGGGATCGATCCACCCCTGCTCGGCTGCGTGCCGGGCCGCGGCCAGGGTGTCGTCAGCCAGGACCAGCGTGGATCCGGCGGTGGACACCTCCTCGGCCAGCGTGCGGATGGCCTCGAGCCGTTCCGGATCGGGTGTCACGTTGCGGATGTAGATCGCGGGGATACGGCCGGGATGGCTTCTCAGGAGAGCGCGGTAGATCTCGGGGTCCTTCTGGCCGCTGTCGCCGATCAGTATGAACGGAAGTCGAGGATAGGTGGCCAGGATCTCCCCGATCACGGTGATCTTGTGCTCGATCGTGGCGCGACGCGGGATTCCCAGGTCCCAGTCGCGCAGCAAGAGCGGTCCCAACGGCAGCTCTTGAAGCGCAAGGAAGTCGGAGATCACTTCGTACAGGTTCCACGGAGTCTTGGAAACGTAAAAGATCGGATTGACGGGCGCCGAGCCGGCCCCGCTCGCCAGGGCGCGATAGAAGGCGGCCACGCCGGGAAACGGAAGCCGGGTCCGGGCGTTCCCGAGCAGGACCAACCGGGCAGCACGGACCAGCCGGGTGACCTCCGACTGGAGCACGGTGTCGTCGAGGTCGCTCACTACGCCGAACGCCGCGTCCGGCGGCGGCACCAGGATCTCGGCGACGCCGGGACGCGCCGTCACGGCGGAGCCCTCCGCCAGGGCAAGGTCGGCATGCACCCAGCCCGGCTCGACGCCCGGCAGGGGCAGCCAGCTCCGCACGAACCCCTCGCCGTCGGCTTCGACACTGTGCACCTTGCCGCCTAGCCGTGCCGCCACCCGCGCGAGCGGCAACGGGTCGCTTTCGAGTCGCTTGATCGCGTCGATCAGATTGCGAAGCGGAGAGTGCGCAGGATCCGGCGGGAGGTGGCCTTCGTCTTCCAGGACGCGGCCGAGTACCAGGGCACGCTCGGCGGTGCCGTACCCCCGATAGCCGACGACGCAGTACGGATCCTGGTCCAAACGGCGCTCGAGCCGGTCCGCGGCATGCTTGAGCCGGCGGCCCAGGTCCCGAGCCAACTGTCGCAGCTCGCCGCGCCATTCTGCCGGACTCACGCACGGTCCTTGGGGAGAGCGGCGATGAAAGCAGCCGCTACGTCGAGCACTTCCTTCGCTTTCGTGGCGTGAGGGGCGTGGCCGCCGCCGGGCAGGACGAGAGTGCGCGCTGGTCCGGAGACGCCCCGCTGGATGGCATCCACCTGGGCCATCGTCCCGTAGGGGTCGGGTTCGCCCTGGATGATGAGCACGGGGCAAGAAACGGATTCGAGCGCGGGCTCCATGCTCCAGCCGCGGAACGTGGGATCGAGCCAGGTGCCCGTCCAGCGAGCGAACATCGGGTCCACGTGGTCGTGCCACCGGGCCAGTTTGTCGCGCAGGCCCCCACCGTTGAATGCCGCTCGGGCATGAGCGACGCCCGCGACGGTCACGTCCTCGACGAACACATGGGCGGCTTCGACCACCAGTCCCGCCGCGGCGCCGGTAGATGCCGCGAACATCAGCGCGATGGTGCCGCCGTCGCTATGCCCCACGAGAACGGGTCGCTCGATCCCGGCCGCGGCGAGCACGGCTGGGAGCACAACCGTAGCCTCATTCATCAGATGGCCGGCGCCGCTCGAAACCTGGAGCGACTCCGACCGCCCATGCCCGGCGCGAGAATAGATCAACGCTCCTGCCCCGGTCCGCTCGGCGAGCTGGTCGGGAAAGTCTCGCCACTGCGCGGCCGAGCCCAGGGCCTCATGCAGGAAGACCAGCGAAGGAAGCTGAGGGCGGCGAGGTGGAATCCGGCGGCACTCGAGCCGCTGGCCGCGGGCCACGAGGAAGTCCAACGGTGTACCGGTCAGTGGCCGCGCCAGACCGCGGAGCGCTTGCCTAAGAATGCTTCGATCCCCTCGGCCGCGTCTTCGTATGCCATGTTGCAGGTCATGGCCTCGCCGCGATTGACTAGTCCCCAAGCGAGTGCGGTGCCCCTTGAGATCGTGTCCCGCGCAGGACCCGCGGTCGGCTCCGGCCAGCACGACCACGCGGGCGGTTTCGTCGGTGTCCAGGGCATCGAGCTCCGCCTAAAGCGCGGCGATTATGCCGGTGAAGAGCTGATTGATCCGCTCACGGCCGTCCAGGGTGAGAGTCACGACCGGGCCGGCGCACTCGCGCCGGCGAACGGCGTTTCCGGTGGACTCATTGGATGGCCTCGGCGGAGCGAACCTGCTGGCGCAGGATGTACTTCTGGATCTTTCCGGTGGAAGTCTTAGGTAGGGGGCCGAAGACCACCGATTTGGGCGCCTTGTAGTGGGCGAGGGTGGCGCGGCAGTGTTCGATCAGCTCGGCCTCACCGGCCTCAGCGCCCGGCTTGAGCTCGACGAATGCACACGGCGTCTCACCCCAGGTCGGATCGGGCCGGGCCACCACCGCCGCGGCGAAGACGGCCGGGTGGCGATAGAGCGCGTCCTCCACCTCGAGGGAAGAGATGTTCTCCCCGCCTGAGATGATGATGTCCTTGCCGCGGTCCCGCACCTTGATGTAGCCGTCGGGGTGGACGACGGCGAGATCGCCGGAATGGAACCATCCCCACGCGAACGCCTCCTCAGTCGCCGCCGGATTCTTGAGGTAGCCCTTCATCGTCATGTTGCCGCGGAACATGACCTCGCCCATGGTGGCGTTGTCGGC
>DASSUE010000423.1:0-3429 GCA_035707305.1 Gemmatimonadales bacterium | reverse complement strand
GTGAACGCACGCGCCCCCTGTCCCAACTCGCGGAGCGCGCCGGTCACGTTGCCCGCCAGCCGGTTGATCACGAACAACAGGCGCTCGGTGTCGCGCAGCTCGTAGTCGGTCCACTCGAGCGCGGCATGCGGCAGCGGCCTTGGGGCCGGCCCGAAGAGCAGCCTCCCGTCGTCGGCGCGGGCCAACCGCCAGAGTGCCACCGCGTTCGGCCCGAACCGCACCTCGACGTCCTCCCGGGTCAGGTCGGCCAGCTCACCACACCGCTCGATGCCCACGCCATCGAGCAGTGACGCGACGTCGGACGGAGGGTCGAGCACCTGGATCGGAAACGGCGCGAGAAAGTCGCGTTCGGCGCCCGATGGAACCTCGAGGATCGGGACATCGGGATTCCCGAAGCATGAGGCGACCCGCGCGGCGACCGCCACGTGCGAGACGCCCGCTCGGGGAGCGACGCAACGCTGCGCGCGCAACAGGGCCAGCAACGCATCGGCCAGCGAGCAGGCAAGGAGGCCGCGGGCGTCCGCCCAGATGGTCGGACCATCCACCCGCACCCGCGGTGCGTGTGTCAGCAGCAGCGCGCCCAGCTCAGCGGCGGACGCCGCGCCGGTCGGGATGTCGATGCCCGAGAGACAGACGTAAGTCATCATGCCACACGGGGAGCGTGAGCTCCGCGCTCGCGTGCCAGCCGGAAGCGCGGGCGGTCACCTTCACACGGAGTGATCGGATCATGTCCGGAGCGGACAGGAACGGGAGGGAACGGGCGGGAATGGGCGAGAACGGTTGGGATGAGAGACGCAGGGACGCGAGGGATGTCGCCCGGGTGATCAGCACCAGCGCCGCACCGCCGTCGTGCGCGGCGCGCGCGCAGCGCACCAGCTCGGGCGAGCGGGGGTCCACTCCGTCGAGAACCACGAACGCGTATCCGCCAGAACGCCCGAGCTCCTCCCCCGCCCGAAGCGCCGCGGCCTCGCTCTCCGGCCGCACGAGGAGCGGACCCTCTCGCCAGCAGGCACCGGCGACGGTTCGAGTGGCGTCGATCCACGCCACGCGCTCACCCTCGGCGACGGCGCGGCGCGCCGCCGCCCGAAGCAGCGCCGCGGCTCCCATGCCTGGAGTCCAGACCGCCAGCCGTCCCCGCTGAAAGCCGCCGTTTGGCAGGATCCGATCGAGCGCCTCCACCCCGGTCGGCACCGTTCCCCGGCTCCAGCGCTCCACCGGGACCGCATCCGGAAAGCGTTGCGCGATAAGCGCTTGAAGATGAGTGAGACGGGCGGGAGCGGTCACGGAATCATTAACTCTCAGTTTACCGAACAAAACCCGAAAATCACACGATACATGCCGTTCTATGCCAAGGCAAGACACTTCCCCTCTGGACGGCCAGCCTGCCGGGCCATATGTAGGGAATCCGCCCCTCGGACTGGCACCCATGCCTCGTAAGCCGAACAGCACCACCACGCAAATGGTCGCGCTCTGGAGCGCGGCCGTGGAAAAGAAGATGTCGGGCTCGATCGCGCCTCTGATCCAGCGACTCGCGTCGCGCGAGGGGGCCAGCGTCTCGGCCCAGCAGGCGGAAGCCCTGAGTCATCCGCTGGCGCGGGCGCTGCAGATCGCGGCGGCGAAGGGAGGGGGAATCTCGGCGGCGATCGACTACCTGACCGAGGAGGCCGCCAGCGTCCCGATAGAACCGATGACGCCGTCCAGACGTTAGAGATGCGAAGACGTATCCTAACGTGAGGAGCAGGACATGCGGGCAGCGCTTCAGACGATCGTGTCGGCGGCAGTGCTGGCGGTCGCAGCGGCGGGAACGGCGGTCGGCCAGGCGCCGGCACATGCCACGACGGCCATCGGTCGCGCGCCGGGAAAGGAATGGAGTGCGGTGAACTTCAAGAAGCCGAGCGAAGCCGAACTCAAGCAGCGGCTCACGCCGATACAGTTCAAGGTCACCCAGAAGGACGGCACCGAGCCGCCGTTCCAGAATCAGTACTGGGACAATCACGAGGACGGGATCTACGTCGATATCGTCTCGGGGGAGCCGCTGTTCAGCTCCCGCGATAAATACGAGTCCGGCACCGGATGGCCCAGCTTCGTCCGGCCGCTCGAGCCCGGCAACATCACCGAGCATCAGGACCGGAAGCTCTTCTACACCCGGACCGAGGTGCGCTCCAAGCACGCCGACTCGCACCTGGGCCACGTGTTCGACGACGGGCCGAAGCCCACCGGTCTGCGTTACTGCATGAACTCCGCGTCGCTCCGGTTCATTCCGGTGGCTCAGCTCGAAGCGGAGGGATACGGCCAGTACCTCCCGCTCTTCGCCAAGGAGAAGAGCCGCTAAGGGTTGGCCCGCGCCGCGCGGTCGGATTCCGCGCGGGCGGCCCTGCGGTTTTTGCTAGTATCATCGCGCTCCACCGACTTTTGCTTTCAGGGTCCGGCCTTGGACCACGTCAGCAGAACGGAGCTCGACGGCTCATGTCCACTTAGCGGTTCCGACTTGCACGCACGAACGGCTCGGCGTTAGCCCTGCAGCCCGGCCTGTGCCCGGGTGTGCCAAGACGCCGCCTGGAGAGCCGCGAACGCCGCTCGAGCGGACAACTCAGGCAGTACTTCGCGACCTCGAGCCGAGGTCTCGAGTTGCTGGATTCGAAGACCAGGTGGAGCGCGGACGTGGAGTGGAGGGCCCGGACCCGGCGGCCTAGGTCCACCTGCTCATCGCGGGACGAGAGATCGCCCCACCTGCGCGCCAAGCCGGGTGGGGCGATCGGCGTTTGGGGGGAAGCAGGTCTTTGACAACCGATGCCTTGTGCGTGTGACGCGGTAGCACAGGGCGACGAGCTGTGGCGGGTGAGCGGATGGCGGTTTCGCACGAGACGCGACTCCCGGGTGAGCCGTCATTCGTTCACCGTGCCACTTCACTCGTCCTGCCATGGAGCCGTGGCGCAATCGGCAGCGCGCCCGCCTGTCCAGCGGGGGTTGCGGGATCACACCCCGCCGGCTCCGCACGAATGCACCGGCGTGGTAGAAATGGAAGACACGCGACGCTCAGAACGTCGTGGGCACTGCCCATGGGGGTTCAAGTCCCCCCGCCGATATCGCAGGGGTTGTCGGTCCAGGTCCGACCCACCCTATTCGCAGGAGATGTTCACCGTTCACCCTCAGCGCGGGAGGCGCGATGCAGATCTTCGGAACGCACGACGACAACACGCGGGCGCAGCTCGCGCGGGTGGCCCAGCGGGCGCGGAAGGTCGCGCTCATGGCCGACGGCCACGTGGGCTACGTGATGCCGATCGGCGGGGTCGCGGCCTACGACAACGCGGTGTCGGTGGTCGGCGTGGGGTTCGACATCGCCTGCGGCAACGCGGCGATCCGCACTGACGCGACTCTCGACGATCTCGGTCGAAAGCCGGGACTCGCCCAGAAGGAGCTCAGCCACCT
>DASSUE010000422.1:0-3231 GCA_035707305.1 Gemmatimonadales bacterium | reverse complement strand
GCCGTTGACCGGGCGGAGCAGCGGCAGCTCTGTCCGACAGCGGTCGTTACGCTGGGGATGGAAGCAGCGAGTGTGAAATGGGCAGCCGGGCGGCGGTGCCGTTGGACTGGGTAGATCGCCGGTGAGCACGATCCGCTGTTTTCCGCTGGCGGGATCGGGCTCCGGCGCGGCGGACAGCAGCGCCACGGTGTAAGGATGGGATGGATGCGCGAGCAGCGACTCGGTCGGTCCTTCCTCCACGATCCGACCGAGATACATCACGGCGACCCGCCGGGCGATCTGACGCACCACGGCCAGATCGTGCGCGATGAAGAGATACGACAGACCACGACGCCGTTGCAGGTCGCCCAGCAGGTTGAGCACCTGGGCCTGGACCGATACGTCGAGCGCAGATACCGGCTCGTCGCACACGATGAACGCCGGCTCGACGGCCAGCGCGCGCGCGATACCGATCCGTTGCCGCTGGCCGCCGGAGAACTCGTGGGGATAGCGCCGAGCGTAGCCGGGATCGAGGCCGACCTCCTCCAGTAACGCGCGGACCCGTTGCTTCGCTTCGGCACCGCTGGCGAGCCGGTGGATCTCGATGCCTTCCGCCACCGCGTCCCCGATCCGCATCCGGGGATTGAGCGAGCCGTAGGGGTCCTGAAAGATGATCTGCATGCGCCGCCGGAGCCGCCGGAGTGCATCGCGCTCGAGCGCGAAGACGTCGGTGCCCTCGAAGTACGCCTTGCCCGACGTGGGTTCCTGAAGCCGGAGAATCGTGCGCCCGACCGTGGTCTTGCCGCACCCGGATTCACCCACCAGTCCGAGGGTTTCGCCCCGGGCCAGCTCGAATGAGACCCCGTCCACCGCCCGCACCGGCGGAGCCTTCCGGGCGAACAGACCACCCGGCGCGTAGTGCTTCACCAGGTCCACGACCTGCAGCAATGGACCCCGACCCCCATCACCCGTACTCGTACTCGTAGCCGTACTCGTCACTTGTCACTCATCACTTGTCATTCGCCAGCCAGCACCGCATCCGATGCTCTTCACCCAGGTCCAGAAGCGGGGGCATCTCATGGCTTCGCGGATGCACGATCGGGCAGCGCGGGCGGAACCGGCACCCGTCCGGCCACGCGTGGGGGCTGGGTACCGTTCCGGCAATCGGCGTAAGCGGCTCGATCGGTCCGGACAGCCTGGGAATCGAGCGAAAGAGTCCCTGGGTGTATGGGTGTGACGGCCGGGCGAACAGCTCGGCGGTGGCGGCCTCCTCGACGATCTGGCCGGCGTACATGACGGCCACCCGATCCGCCCGACCGGCCACGATGCCGAGGTCGTGCGTGATGAGCAGCACTGCCATCCCGCGCGCTGCCTGGAGCCGGTCGAGGACCTCGAGGATCTGCGCCTGCACCGTCACGTCGAGGGCCGTGGTCGGCTCGTCCGCGACGAGGATCTCCGGCTCCGCGGCGAGCGCGATGGCGATCATGACCCGTTGGCGCATGCCGCCGCTCAACTGGTGCGGATAGGCGTCGGCACGCGCGACCGGATCCGGAATGCCAACCTCCTGAAGCAGACCGATCGCCCGCTCCCGCGCCTCGCGCTTCGGCAGGTCGAAATGGGCCAGGATGCCCTCCGCGATCTGATCGCCGACACGGAAGACGGGGTTGAGCGAGCTCATCGGATCCTGGAAGATCATTCCGATGCGCCGCCCTCGAATGCGGCGAAGTGCCTCCCCTTCCAACCGGAGCACGTCGGTGTCGCCCAGACGAATCGTGCTGCCGGGCTCGATGCGACCCGGAGACGGCACCAGCCGGAGCAGGCTGAGACTGGTGAGGCTCTTGCCGCAGCCCGACTCGCCCACCAGCGCCAAAGTCTCACCGCGATGCAGGGTGAACCCGACACCGTCGACCGCGCTCACTCTGGTGCCGGCTGCCGCGGGGAACGTGACCCGCAAATTGTCCACCTCCAGCACTCGGCTCATGCGGCTCTGGCGTCGAGGGTGTCGCTCAAGGCGTCGCCGAGGAGGTTGACGGCCAGGACGGTGATCGCAATGGCCAGCCCGGGGAACAGGCTGGTCCACGGCGCGGTCACCAGCACGGGCTTGGCATCGAGGATCATCGCGCCCCACGAGGGCGTCGGCGGCTGGATGCCGAGACCGAGGAATGACAGGCCGGCTTCGAGCAAAATCACTTCGCCGACGCCGAGAGTCGCTGCGACGAGGAGTGGTCCGGCGGCGTTCGGCAGCAGATGGCGAAACATGATACGCCGTCGGCCGGCGCCGAGCGCTTCGGCTCCGCTGACGAACGGCTCATGCCGCAGACGGATGACCTCGGCCCGCACCAGTCGGCTGGTGCCGAACCATCCGGTGGTGCCGAGGATGAGCACCAGTGCGGCAAGCGGAATTCGTTCCCACACGGCCAGCAGCAGAAGGAGGATGAAGAGCCGTGGAATCGCGAGCCCGGCGTCGACGATCCGCATGAGCAGCGCGTCAATGCCACGGCCGAAATAGCCGGCGATGAGGCCGACGGTCGCCCCGATGCTCATGGATACTGCGACCGCAAGCGCGGCGACTGCCAGCGAGACCCGCGCGCCGCTCACGAGGCGCGACAATACGTCTCGGCTGAGCTGGTCGGTGCCGAACGGATGCGCGGAACCCGGTGGGGCGGCCCCTCCCACGATGTCCGGCTGCGCGGCGGGGTCCGGAAGCAGCGGAGGCAACAGGATCGAGGCTAGCGCGATGGCGGCGAGAACGATCACCGCGCCGCGCGCGGATGGCCGCCGCCAGACCGCGGTCCACACCTGTGCCAGCCAACTCATGACGCGAGGCGCACTCTGGGGTCGAGCAAAGCGTAAGCGAGATCGGTGACAATGCCTCCCGCGACCACGAGACTGGCCGCCAGCGATGCGGTGCCCATCAGCAGTGGATAGTCACGGGCACCCACGGCGTCGGCCGCAAGCAGCCCGAGGCCGGGCCAGGCGAACACTGATTCCACGAACACGGCGCCTGTGACCAGAATCGGGAGCCACAAGCCAAACAGCGTGAGGACCGGGAACAGCGCGTTGCGCCAGGCATGCCGGTGCCGGACTTGCGATTCGGGAAGGCCCTTGGCTCGTGCCGTCGCTATATAAGGAAAGCGAAGGACCTCGATCATCGCTCGCCGCTGATACCGCATCGTCGCCGCCAGGCTCACGATACAGAGCGTGACTGCCGGCAGTACGAGGTGGGCGAGGACGTCCGCCGCATGGGCCAAC
>DASSUE010000421.1:0-3882 GCA_035707305.1 Gemmatimonadales bacterium | reverse complement strand
GCCCGCGTGCACCCCTACAGCAACGTGATCACCCGCTGCGTGGGCGCGAGCATGGACGTGGCGCCGGACCTGTACTTCGGCGCGCTGGAAAGCGGCGATGTGGTCCTGCTCGCGTCGGACGGCTTGACCGGCATGCTGGAGGACGACCAACTGGTCCGGATTCTCTCGTCCGACGGCGACCCGCAGCATTGGGTAGACCGGCTCATCGCCGAGGCCAACCGGCGCGGCGGGCTGGACAACATCACCGCGATCGTGGTTCGCATCGATGCGGTGGATGCCCCTACCGGTGAGCAGCCCGCCATCACCGCCGCGGTGGCCCAGCCCACCTGATCAGCCTTCGAGCATCCGTCCCACCAGCTCTTTCAGCAGTCGTCCCGCCAGCGCCGCCGTAATTCCCGACGGGTCCTTCCGCGGGTTCAGTTCGACCATGTCTGCGCCGACGATGGGCGCCGGCACCGAGTGCAGCAGGGCGATCGCCTCCCGCGCGGTGAATCCGCCCGGCTCGCGATGGGATACGCCGGGTGCGAAGGCCGGATCGACTCCATCCATGTCGAACGACACGTAGACCGGCGGCTCCAATCGGAGCGATGCCGGGCCGGCCCACGACCGCATCTCGTGGACTTCCACGCCAAACCGCTCCGCCTGCTGTTGCTGCGCCGCATTCATGCACCGGATCCCGACCTGCACCAGCCGAGTGACCAGTTTCGCCTCGAGAATCCGGGCGAACGGACATGCGTGGGAAAACCGATCGCCCGCGAACTCGTCGTACAGGTCGGGATGGGCGTCGACCTGCAGCAGGGTGAGCCGCGGATACCGCCCGCGGAAGGCGCGGAGCAGGGGATAGGTGACCGAGTGATCGCCGCCCAGCGCGAGCGGCCGGAACCCCTGGTCGAGGAGCGCCGCGACCCCGGCCTCGATCTGCTCCACCGCTGCGCCCTCGGCGAGCGCGAGATCGCCGGCGTCGTGAAGGCGGGACGAGGCGCGCGCCAGGTCGACGCCGAGCTCGGTGGTCAGGTTCGACGATGGCGAGGCGAAAGCAGTTCGGATCGCCGACGGGGCGTCGGCTGGTCCGCGCTGGAATGACGAGCCGGCGTCGTAGGGAAGGCCCACCAGCGCGACCCGGCTCACATGATCAGCCCCGACGCAGCAGCCTGATCTTCCGCAGGCTCACGATGACGACAGCCAGCGTCGCCACGGTCCACGCCACCGTGAACAGGAATTGGTAGCGAATCCCGGCATGGCGCAGGTCGGCGAGGAGCCAGACGGCGATGGCCAGTAGATCCACGGCGACCACCAGCCCGACCAGCACGGCCAGCTCGCGGCGCATGGCCCGCCGCCGGGCGTCGTTCACGCGGCGCTCACGATGTCGCCTCGCCGCCGTCGGGACCGTAGAAGAGCACCCAGACGATCAGCTCTTCGGTGAAATCTTCGAACCGGTGCACCACACCGGCAGGTACGAAGAGGAGATCACCGGGGCCGAACCGCTCTCGGGTATCGCCGTTCACGAACGCACCCGACCCCTGCACCACGACGTAGACCTCGTCCCGTCGGTGCGGCTGCTGAGGATCGCGCCCCCGGGGCGCGTAGATCTCCACCTCGAGCGTGCCATGCTGGAACAGCAGGCTGAATCGCTCGCCACCCGGCCCCGGCAGTCGAGCCATACCCTGCTCGACGGTGGCCCGGAATCCCACGTTCAGCTCTCCAGCGCGCGGATGATGTCGCGCAGGGCGTCCTGGTAGTTCCGCCACGCGGCTTCGCCGCCGTCGAACAGGCCGCCATGCGCGGGCTCGTGCTCAAGAAGGTCGATCAGCTCTGCGATCGCCCGGTCGTCGATGTCGCCGAACTCCGCGATAAAGTCACCCGGGGTGATGGAGCCATCGAGCACCGCTCTCGCGCGCTCCGCGGCGCGCCGGCGAATTTCGACAACCGTGTCAGTCACGCAAGACCTCCTCGAATCGTGGCAGAGGTTGGGAGGGGCAGCTTCGGTGCGGAACCGACAGAAATGTTATCCACCGGTCGGCGGAGCCACAACGGTCCCTACCGAGCGGCGGATCGGCCGCCGGGTACATTCCGCGGGATGAACCCCCTGCCGGTCGACTCCGTCCTCGCCCCGCTTCGCGCCGCGCTGGAACAGGGCGCGAACGCGGTGTTGCAGGCGCCTCCAGGCTCGGGCAAAACGACCCGAGTACCGCTCGCGCTGGCGCACGAACCGTGGCTCGCTGGCCGTCGCATCGTGATACTCGAGCCGCGGCGGCTCGCCGCGCGGGCGGCAGCCATCTACATGGCGGAGATGCTGCATCAGACCGTGGGGGAAACGGTGGGGTACCGAATGCGGCGGGACACGAAGGTCAGTCCCCAGACCCGCATCGAAGTCGTCACTGAAGGCGTGCTCACCCGCATGCTCCAGTCCGATCCTCTGCTGGAGGCGGTGGGCCTGCTCGTATTCGACGAGTTCCACGAGCGGAGCCTGCACGCCGATCTGGGTCTCGCGCTGGCTCTTCATGCCCGTTTGCTGGTGCGCCCCGATCTTCGGCTTCTCGTGATGTCCGCCACGCTCGACGCCGGACCGGTCTCCGCTCTTCTGGGCAATGCGCCCGTAATCTCCGCACACGGCCGAAGCTTCCCGGTGGAAACGCGATACCGACCGGTTCGTGAGGGCGTTCCGCTGGAACAGGCGGTCGCGCTCGCGGTCGTCACCGCTCTGAACGAGGAACCGGGCGATGTTCTCGTGTTCCTTCCGGGCACTCCGGAGATCCGGCGGGTGGCGGAACGGCTCGACCACGAGGGGCTCGGCAGCGGTGTTGCTCTCTTTTCGCTCTACGGCGACCTCTCTCCCGAGGCACAGGCAGCCGCCATCCGGCCGAGCCCGGCGGGTGATCGCAAAGTGGTCCTGGCCACATCGATCGCGCAGACCAGCCTTACGATCGAAGGCGTGCGAGTCGTGATCGACGCGGGTCTGGCGCGAACCTCACGGTTCTCGCCGCGGACCGGAATGGCGCGGCTGGTCACGGTTCCGGTCTCCGTGGCGGCGGCGGACCAGCGCCGCGGGCGCGCCGGCCGGGTGGCCCCGGGGGTCTGCTACCGCCTCTGGGCCGAGCAGCTCGATGCGGTGCGAAAGGCGCATGACACGCCGGAGATTCTCGATGCCGACCTGGCGCCGCTCGCGCTGGAGCTCGCGCTGGCCGGCATCCACGATCCTGGCGAGCTGCGCTGGTTGGACCCACCACCGGCCGCGACACTGGGCCGGGCGCGGCAGCTGCTCGAGGAGCTGGGCGCGCTGGATTCGGCCGGACGCGCCACCCTGCACGGCCGGCGTATCGCGCCGCTGGGCGTGCATCCGCGTCTAGCACACATGCTGATGCAGGGGGCCGAGCTGGGATTCGGCAGGGTCGCGGCCGACCTGGCAGCCATTCTCACCGAGCGCGATCCGCTGCGTGGCGTGCTGGGTGTGGACGCCGACATCCGCACCCGGCTCGACGCGTTGCGGCGCGACGATGCAAGGATGCCCGGGGCGACGCGCCATCGGCTTCGAATCGAATCGCAGCGGCTGCGAGCCGCGGTGGGTGGCCGGCGCGCGGGAGGAAGCGAGGCAACCGGGGACATCGAGACTGCGGGCATGCTGCTCGCGCTTGCCTATCCCGACCGGATCGGACAGAGACGCCCCGGCGCCTCACAGCGATTTCTGCTGCGGAACGGCCAGGGTGCGTCCTTCGCCGATCCGCAAACGATGGGCGAGGCTGACTTCATCGTGGCTGCGGAGCTCGATGGTGATGTCCGGGAGAGCCGCATCTTTCTCGCGGCGCCGGTGACGTTGAGCGACGTTCTCGAGCTTTACCGCGATCAGGTGACGGTGCATCAGACCGTCGAATGGGATGCCGCGGC
>DASSUE010000420.1:0-3194 GCA_035707305.1 Gemmatimonadales bacterium | reverse complement strand
GCGGTGCGGCTCGCCGTGGCGCTGGCCCACGCTACTGCGGCGTCGCCAGCGCCTCCCATTTCGCCACCGCGCGATCGAGCGCGGTCCGGGCGGCTTCCAGCTCCCGGCTGAGGGCCTGCGACCGGGCCACCGCGTCAGGGGCGACATACAGCTCCGGATCTTCCAGTTCCGCCGTCACGGCGGCCAGCCGCGCCTCGCAGCGGGCGACCTCGGCCTCGGCGGCAGCGAGCTGGCGCTCGGCGGATCGCCGCGTCGCCGGTTCCCGCTTGCCATGATCGACGCGGCGATGAGTCTGTTTGCGGTCCCGCACCCGCCGGATCGATTCCTCTTCGGCGGCGGCTACCGCGGCAGCATGGGCCCGCTCCGCACTGGCTGCTTCCCAATCGGCGAACCCGCCCGGATAGTCGGTGATGTGGCCGTCGTAAAGCACCCAGGTGCGCGTGGTCAGCGCGCGGAGCAACGCGCGGTCGTGGCTCACGAGGATGACGGTGCCGTCGTAGGCCTCGATCGCATCCTCCAGCGCCTCGATCGACTCCACGTCCAGGTGGTTGGTAGGCTCGTCGAACAGAAGCAGGTTCGCCCCTGACAGCATGATCATGGCAAGGGCGACGCGCGCGTGCTCGCCGCCGGAAAGCGAGGATGCTTTCCGGAGCACCGAGTCCCCGGAGAAGCCGAACCGGCCGAGATGTCCCTGGATCGCGCCGCGCCCCCACGCCGGCCGGAGATCGGCGATAATGTGGTACAGCGCGCGTTCCGCCGGGACCTGCGCGAGATCCTGGCGGTAGTGCGCGATCCGGATCGACTCGGGGATCCGAATCTCTCCGGCTTCAGCGCCCCCCTCGCCGGCGATCGCCTTCAGCAGGGTGCTCTTCCCTGCCCCGTTCGGCCCCACGAATCCGACCACGTCGCCGCGGCGCACCGATGCGCTGAAGCCGCGAACGAGCTTCCGCCCGCCGGCCGCGAGTGACACCCCCCGCAGGCTGAGTACCTGATCGCCGCCGCGCTCGCCGGCCTCGAGCCGCAGCGACATCGCAGCTTCCTCGCCGGGCGGCGGGCTGAGCCGGCTCACCCGCTCCAGCCGCCGCCGGCGCCCCTTGGCCTGGGCGCTGTTCTGACCCGCGATGTTCCGGCGGATGTAATCCTCCTCCGCGGCGATCTGTCGTGCCTGTTTGGCGTGGGCGCGGGAGTGCGCGACGCGGCGCTCGGCGCGCTGCCGGATGAACGCGTCGTAGTCGCCGGCGTACGCGAAGGCGGTGCCCGCCTCGAGGTGGAGCACGTGGTCTACGACCGCCTGAAGCAGGGCGCGATCGTGGCTGATGAGAATGACCGTCGTATCGAGGTTCTTGAGGTACTCCTCCAGCCACCGGGTGGTCTCGATATCGAGATGGTTGGTCGGCTCGTCCAGCAGCATCAGGTCGGCATCCGACAGGAGCTGGCAGGCGAGCTCCACCCGCCCCCGCTCACCGCCGCTCAGGCTCGCGAGCTGGCGGGTGCGCGCCTCGTCGGGATCGAACCCGAGGCCGTGAAGCACGGCGTCGACCCGCGCCGCCACCGTGTAGCCACCTTCCCGTTCGAAGCGCTCGAGATCCCGATCGTAGCGCGCGAGCATCTGCGGCGTACAGCGGTCGCCGGCTTCCGCCATGGCCACGCCCTGCTCGGCGAGCGAGCGCTCCAGCGCCAGCAGCTCCCGGAACGCTCCCGCGGCGCCTTCCCAGACGGTCACGGCGCCGGGAAACCGGCGGTGCTGCTCCATGACCGACATCCGGAGCGGCCCGCTTCGCGCGACCCTCCCGGACGTCGGTTGCACCTTGCCGGACAGGATCTCCAGGAGCGTGGTCTTGCCGGACCCGTTGCGTCCGACGATGCCCCACTTCTCGCCCCGAGTCACCGTGAAGGTGACTCCGCCGAACAGACGGGTCCCGCCGTACTCGACGGCGACGTCGGAGATGGCCAGCTGCGTCACTTAGGCGGGAGCCGGCGCTGCAGCTTGCGGCTCGGCGAGGGGGCTCCGGCTCTCGTCCCACAGCCGGATCATTTGGGTGAAGGCGTGGACCACATCCGGATCGAACTCGTGTCCCGCCCGCTCCGCGAGGTAGCCGAGCGCGCGCTCCGATTCCCACGCCGCCCGGTATGGCCGGTCGGTACAGAGGGCATCGTACACGTCGCAGAGGTGCACCAGCTTGCTCGCGTAATGGCAGTCGCGGGCGTACCGGAGTCGGGGATAGCCGCCGCCGTCGAGCATGATGTGATGCTCGTAGGCGACGAACGCGGCGGTCTCCAGCCGGGTTTCCCGCTCGAGGATGATCCGCGCGCCATCCACCGGATGTCGTTGCATCACTTCCCGCTCTTCGTCGGTGAGCTTGCCCGGCTTGACCAGGATGTCCTTCGGAATCCGGACCTTGCCGAGGTCGTGCAGCAGCCCGGCCACGCCGAACTGGCGGATCTCGCGTGAGCCTAGCCCCACGAACTCGGCCAGTCCCATCGAGAGCACGGCCACGTTGCTCGAGTGGGTCGTGGTGTACTGATCGAAGCTCTTGAGCTGCAGTAGCGGCAGCCGGATCTGGCTGGAGCTGTGCATCGCGAGCGAGAGGGAGCGCACCACGGCCTCGGCCTCGAGCAATGGAAGGCGCCCGGCCTGCTGCACCTCGCGGTGCATCCACCGGATCGCCTCCGCCTCGGCCTCGAGCTGCCCGTCGGGCGGTGGGGGCCGTTCGGGCTGGCCGGCGTCGCGCTCCTGGCTCGCGCGGACCTCCACGGCACCGTAGCGGATTCGACCGGGATAGAGCTGCCGAGCCTCGGCTGATGCGGGGGTCTCGCCCGCGATGCGCTGCAGCATATCGGCCAGCCAGCCGGCGTACTCGTCACGCTCGATTCCCTCCAGGAACTCGATCCGCTGGACGCCGGCCGCGCCGAGCCGCGCGCCCCATTCCCAGCCTGCCAGCTCCCGAACGACCTGCCGCCCATAGATCACGTCGCCGTCCAAGAACGAGAACTGCGGAGCCGACTCGCGCTGCGCGAGCTGCTGGAGGAGATCGTACGAGGCGTCGACCGCGCGCTCGCGCGATGGATGGCCGGGCGGATACAGCCCCATGACCGCGAGCGCCTGCCCCACGCTGGTGAGAAAACGAGTCGGATCGCTCATGCCGGGCCCGCCGGTGACGCGGGTGCCGGCGGCGTCGCAGCAGCCTGCAATT
>DASSUE010000419.1:0-12372 GCA_035707305.1 Gemmatimonadales bacterium | reverse complement strand
GTCGCGAGACCGGTGGCCGCACCGCGATCCTCCAGGGCGTAGAGCAGCGTGGTAAGCACCCGCGCACCGCTCGCTCCGATCGGGTGCCCCAGCGCCACTGCGCCGCCGTGCACGTTCACCCGGTCCCAATCCCATCCGAGTTCGCGGCCATCGGCGATCGCCTGGACCGCGAAGGCCTCGTTGGCCTCGATCAGGTCGTAGTCGCCGATGGTCGTGCCGGCCCGGTCCATGAGGGCCCGCACCGCCACCACCGGCGCGAAGAAAAGGTCGCGAGGCTCGCCGCCGCCGGTCGCATACGCGGTGACACGAGCCATCGGCGCGAGCCCATGGGCCTTCGCGAAGCCGAGCGACGCGACGACCAACGCGCTGGCGCCGTCGTTGAGACCGGGCGCATTGCCGGCGGTGACGCTGCCGCCGTCCTTGCGAAAAGCGGGTTTGAGCTTGGCCAGGCCTTCGGCGCTGGTGTCCTTGCGCGGAGACTCGTCGGCGCTGACGGTGGACGGTCCGGTTCGGCCCGGCGCCTGCACCGGAAGAATTTCCTTCTTGAACTTGCCGGATTCAGCCGCGGCGATGGCCTTGCGGTGGCTGTCCAGGGCGAACGCGTCCTGATCCTGGCGGCTCACGCCGGCTTTGTCGGCCGTGTACTCGGCGTACTCGCCCATGTGGCAGCAGCCGAACGAGTCCCAGAGCCCGTCGTGGATCATCCCATCGACCATCGTCTGGTTGCCGGCCTTGATGCCGTTTCTCATGCCGTACACGTAGTGCGGCGCGGCCGACATCGCCTCCTGGCCGCCCGCGACCACGCATTCCGCGTCGCCGGCCCTGATCGCCTGGGCCGCCAGCATGACCGCCTTGAGCCCCGAGCCGCAGACCATGTTGATCGTCATCGCCGGCACGGTCCCGGGAATGCCGGCCTGGATCATCGCCTGTCGCGCGGGTGCCTGGCCTGAGCCTGCCTGCACGACCTGTCCCATGATCACGTCGTCGACGGCAGCGGCGTCGACGCCCGCGCGACGCAGCGCTTCACGGATCACCAGCGCGCCGAGCTGCGGAGCAGTAAAGGAGGACAAACCGCCGAGATACTTGCCGATCGGCGTGCGAACGGCGGAAAGGATGACGGGAACTGTCGAGTCGTTCACGAGGAACCAGCCAGGGGAAGCCGAGGGGCAAGATACACCCGGCCGATGGCGCCTGGCAGGGGCTTCGGCGTCCAACGCCGGAGCATCCGATCAGCAACGTGGGTCGACCGAGCGCCGCCCGTCGAAGAGACCCGCGAGGTTCATCCAGAGCATCGGCCAGTCACCCCGCCGGGCATGGCCGATGGCCAGCTGTACCAGCCGGATCGGCAGGGCGACGACCAGTGCCGCCCATTCCAGCAGCGACGCATGCCGGCGGACAAGCCGGACGAAGTTGGCGAATCGGCGGCGCTCGTACGCGGGGACTTTATGCCCCCGGCCCGCCGTTCCACCCGCGTGCTCGACCACGGCCCAAGGGACATAGCGGATGCGGTAGCCGGCGCGCCGAACCCGGAGCGAGAGATCCACCTCCTCCCACCCGTACGGGTTGTAAGCCTCGTCGAAGCCGCCCACGCTCTCGAGCGCCTCGCGGCGCGCGAGGACCGCGAACCCGGCGCACGCATCCACGTCGCCGGGCTCATCGTACTGACCGCGATCCACCTCTCCCGCCCCGATGTCCGCAATGGACGCCCACGCGAAACGCACCCGAAGCCCGCCGGCGGACGCGATGACGCCCGGCGAGCCGACACGGTAGGCTTTGGGGGTGGCCAGCCCGATGGTCGGGTCGGCGCGTAGCGCGGCGACCAGCGTGTCGAGGGCGGACTCGGTCACCGTGGCGTCGTCGTCGAGGAAGAGGACGTATTCGTACGAAAGGCGGTCGGCAATCCAGCGCAATCCGTGATTCCGCCCGCCGGCAGCGCCGAGGTTCACGCCGCTCCGCACCACATGAACCTCCGCATGCGTCACTTCGATCGCGTCGGCCGTGCCATCGGACGAGCCGTTGTCCACCACCACGATCTCGAGTGGTCGGTAGCGGAGCCGCGAGAGGCTCGCCAGGCAGCGGAGCGTTGCGTCGCGCTTGTTGTGGCTGAGCACCAGCACAGCAACGAGCCCGGCGGCTTGACCAGCGCCGACCTTCCCTCGACACTCCGGCGCATCATGACTGCCGCCCATCGCCGCCTCCTGTTCATCGGACTCGACGCCGCCGACGTCGAGCTGGTGGATCGATGGACCTCCGACGGCACCCTGCCCCACCTGGCCGGCATTCGCCGCGAGGGCGTGTGGGGTCCGCTGGCCACGTCCGCCAAATATCTCACCGGCTCGCCGTGGCCGACGTTCTACAGCGGCCGTCCAGCGTCCGATCATGGGATCTACCACGACTTCCAGTGGCGCCAGGAGCGAATGGCGTACGCCGCACCCTCGACGGACTGGCTCCCCGCCCGCCCGTTCTGGCGGGCCCTGGAGAACACCCGCGCGGTGGTACACGACGTGCCGATGACGCCGGGCACCGAGGCCTTCCCCGGCGTCGAGACGACCGGTTGGGGAAGCCACGACAAGCTGGTCGAGCCCCAGACCCATCCGCCGGAGCTGCTTGGCGAGATCCGGCGCCGATGGGGCGATTCGCCGATCCGGCCGGACGAGTTCGGCCGAGCCTCTCTTGCCAATCTCCGCACCCTGCATCACGAGCTCGTCGAGCTGACCCGTCGCTCGACCGAAGTCTCCGCCTGGCTGCTCGAGCGCCCCTGGGAGCTCGGCATCGTGGTCTTCGGCGCCTTGCACCGCGGCGGTCATCGCTTCTGGGATCGCTCGAGCACTGCCGACCGGCTCGGGACCGAGGCTGCGGCGTGGTACGATGGCGCGTTGCGCGAGCTCTACCTCGCCGCCGATCGCGCGGTGGGGGCGCTGATGGACGCGACGCCGGGTGCGGCGATCGTCGTGTTCTCCCTCCACGGAATGATGGCGAATACCGCGCGGGTCGATTTTCTCGATCAGATGCTCGCCCGTGTGCTCCTCGGTCCCGGCAGCGCCGCGCGCCGACCCGGGCTGCTGCGACGGGTCGGCGAAGCAGTCCCGATCCCGCTCCGCCGCGCGTTGACGAACGCGGTTCCCAAGGCGATCCGCGATCCGCTCATGACTCGCTGGACGACCGGCGGGATGGACTGGAGTCGTACCCGCGCATTCACCCTGCGGGCCGACCTGAACGGCTACATCCGCTTCAACTTGGCGGGGCGCGAGCGGCTCGGCATCGTCGCGCCGGCGGAGGTGGAAGCCCTTGCGCGGGGAATCGACGAGGGGCTGCGATCGTTCCGCGACGCCGATACCGGCGAGGAGCTCGTGACCGAAGTGTGCCGTGCTGCGGAGGTCTTTCCACCAGGAGAGCGGAGCGACCGGCTGCCCGACCTCATCGTTCGCTGGAGTGATGCCCCCGCCGGGCCGCACCGCGCGATCGTCTCCGACCGCTTCGGCAGCATCGAGCGCGCGACGCCCGGGCGGATTCCCAACGGCCGAAGCGGCAACCACCGATCCAGTGGCTGGCTCATGGCGAGGGGCCCCGGCATCACGCCCGGCACCCCACTCGGCCGCGGTGCGGACATCCTCGATCTCGCGCCCACCGCCGTAGCGCGGCTCGGCGCGGTGTGTGGCGCGCCGCTGGCCGGACGCGCACTTCCCGAACTGGTCGGCGGCTAACGGATTTCCTGCCAGCTCCCGCCGCCACGGAGGCTCGCGCGGGCCGCCTCCACTGCCGCGACCGCGGCGATGCCATCCTCCGGGCCGGCTCCTTCTGCCACACCTCCACGAATCGCACGCGCAAAGTCGCGAAGCTGCGCCTCGAAGCTCAGCGGCGTCAGTCCTCGCCGTCCCAGCACGCGATTCAGAGCCAGGGCGCTTCGGTCCGCGATCCAGGCGCGGATCGGCACCGTGTCCCCCGAAGCACGCGGGCGAGCGTAGCTGCGGACGCCGCTCGCTGCGGCGGCGCCGCCTCCCCGCCATGCGACCTCGAAGTACTCGGTGTAGGCAGCGTGCGCCGCCTGGCACGATGCTGTGATGCCGGATTCAAGCGCCAGCTCGCACGCGATGCTGCCGTCTGCGAATGCCCGCGCGCGTACGCGCACCGGCTCGGCCCCGCTGATCCAGCGGACGAGATCCACCACGTGCGAAAGAACGTCGTCAATGACCCCGCCGCCCTCGGCGTCGACGCCGAGGAAGCCCCCCGTGGCGGCCCACGCGGCGCTGGGAAAGGCGAGCCAGCATGAGATGCCCGCAACCCGATCCCGCGCCGCCTGCACCCGATGCCGAAGCGAGCGATATGGCGGGCGAAAGCGACGGGTGAACCCGACGCGCAGCTGGCGCCCCGCCGACCGCGCCGCGTCCGCCATTCCGCGGGCACCCGCTGTGTCCAGGGTCAGGGGCTTTTCGACCAACACGTGGAGCCCGGCAGCTAGCGCGCGCTCCGCGAGCGCGCGGTGCGTCACCGGCGGCGTGAGGATCAGCACGGCGTCGGGGCGGAGCGTACCCAGCCCCTCGGGCGAGGTCGCGTGCGCGACGTCGGGCAGCCGTGCCCGCGCCCACGCCAGGCGGGCTTCGTCGGTGTCACATACCGCCACCAGCGTGAGCTCGGGTACCCGGGCGAGCGCCGGGAGGTGGAAGCGCTCGAACACGCGCCCACAGCCGACGACGACGACGCGGAGTGGCGCCGCAGGGCCGGGACCGCTCACCGGCCCGCCCGTGCCAGGGCTGCGCGGTACACCGCCTCGTGCGCCAGGACCGCCTCGCTCCAGCCAAAGCGGTCGCGGACCCGCCGAGCGGCGCGCTCGCCCAGCTCACGCGCCATCGCCGGGTTTAGCATCAGCGCGCGAAGCGCCTCCACAAGCGCTCCGCCACTGTTCGGTTCCACCAAGAGTGCGGTATCACCCACCACCTCCGGGATGCCGCCCACCCGGGTGGCCACAACGGCGCAGCGAGCGGCCATCGCTTCGAGCAGCGACACCGGAAAGTTTTCCGCCGCGCTCGCGAGCACGAAGATGCCGCTCCGCTCGTAGAGCGTGTCCACCGAGGCCCGTGGCAGCCAGCCGTGAAACGAAGCCGTGACCTTCCGTTCGCGTGCGAGGCGCTCCAGCCCAGACCGCTCGGGACCCTCGCCTGCGACGTCCAGCTCGTAGCCGTGTTCTCGCAAGGCGGCCATTGCCTCGATAACGTGGTGCACGCCCTTTCCCTGGTTGAGCCGGGTCGCGACCAGGGCGCGGGCCTCTTTCGGGCGCTCCCCAAATCGTTCCGCGTCCACCGCACTGGGGATTGGGATCAGCGGCGGCACGACCTCGCCAAAGCGGTTGCGCACGAGCTGTCCCAGCGCCTCGGAGGGTACGATGAGACCTGCCGCGCCGCGGAGGATGGGACGGATGATGGGGGGAGAGAATCGATGCAGGCCGGTGAAGCGATGCGGGTTGTGGCCGGGCACGTCGGTCCCGTGAGCCGTGATCACGTAGGGCGGGAAGTTGGGGTGTCGCCGCAGCGCATAGGCCACGCACCCGGTCGGCAGCACGAACTGCACGTGGCAGACGTCGTAACGACGCCGGGCGATGAGCCCCCGGGCTCGAATCGTCGCGGCGATGGCGTAGGCCGCGAGCTCGTGGAGCCGGGACCGTTCCGGACGCGCGCGCAGACTGGCGACCCGGAATACCCGCACGGCACCGTCGTTCTCTTCGGCCGCGAGCCTGCCCTGCCGCATCGTGATCACGTCCACCCGGTGGCCCCGTTGCGCCAGCCCGCGCGCGAGCCCGCGCGTGAGCGGCGACGCGCCGCCGCCGACTGGCGGATACTCAATGCTGAGCATCAGGATGTCGAGCGGATCGGACATCGAGACCAAACCGGAACCGTGGGCTGTGGCGAAGCTCAGTCGGAGAGGGCGGTCGGCTCGACGCGGCGTACCGAGCCACGCCAACGGGCCCAGGCGTACATTGCGGTCGCCGCAACCACCATCAGCGCCAGCGCGGCGAACTCCGCCCGGCTGAGCGAGCTCAGCACCCAGACGATCGCGATCGACGCGAGCACCGCCACGACGGTGCCGCCCGGCAGGTCGAGTGGTGCGCCCTCGGCGCGAACGTCCAGCCGCCGGAGCCGTATCGCGGCCAGGCACGCGAGCAGGTAGAGCATCAGGGCGCCGCCGCTCGCGACCAGCGCGAGCGTCCGAAAGCTGCCGGTCACGGCAAATCCGAGCGCGAGGGCGGCGTAGACGATGATCGCGACGTGCGGCGTTCGGAACACGGGGTGCACCCGTGCGAGCGGAGCCGGAAGCATACCGTCGCGGGCGAGGGCGAATAGCGCGCGGGGCTGGGCCAGCAGATCACCGCCGACCCAGCCGAACATCGAGACGGCGGCCCCGACCAGCAGCAGCGCCCTCGCCCAGCCACCGATGGCTACGCCTGCCGCGTCGGCCAGCGGCGCGCGCTCGTGCGCCGGCAGCTCCGGGCCAAGAATGCCCTGTGCGGTCAGCTGGATACCGCCGTAGAGCAGCGTGATTGCTGTGATTGCAACGAGGATGGCGCGGGGAACCGTGCGAGACGGTTGCACGATCTCCCCGCTCGAGGTTAGTGCGTTCTCGATTCCCTGGAACGCGAAGAAGAGCAGCAGGACCGCTCGGCCGATCTCGTCCAGCGTGGGCGTGCCGGTCCAAACGAGATTCTGCGGATTGATGTGGAAGAAGCCCAGTGCGAGGAGCAGGAGCAGCGGCACCAGCTTGGCCGCTGTCACGCCTTCGACGAACCGCACGCCACCGCGCACCCCTCGCACCTGGACCAGCACCAGCCCGCCGTAGAGCAGCGTGAGGATCACTCCCCGGGGGAGGCCCTGCCCGAGCGCCGGAACCGCGGCACCCAGTGTGCCGACGAACGCGTTGGAGACCGACGCGCTCGCCAGGACGCCGCTCCCGAACGCAAGGAACACATTCGCGAGGAACCCGACGTATGGCCCGAACGCCCGCTCGATGTAGGCGTAGGTGCCGCCCGAAGCGGAGACCCGGCTTCCCGCCTCGGCGAAGCACAGGCCGACGAGCAGGAGGATAAGGGCACAGACGCCGTACGCGATGATCGCGGCGGGTCCCAGGTCTCCCGCCATGGAAGCGGGGAGCACGAAGATGCTCGCGCCCACGATCAGGTTGATGCACGCGAGCGCGAGCGCGCGGACGCCGATGACGCGGACGAGCCCCTCGTCGGCGGCGGGAGCGGTCACGGCACCAGCGCCCGCGTGCGGACTTCCTCGAGCACCCGGGCCTGAAACGCCTCCATCGTCAGGATCTCCTGCTTCTTCCCCGCCCCGCGCACCCGAAGCGCGACGCTGCCCGCCTCCAGCTCGCGCTGGCCCACCACCGCCATGTAGGGCACCTTCGCGACTTCGCCCTCCCGCACCCGGTAGTTGAGCGTCTGCGAGCTGTCGTCCACGTGCACCCGGAGCCCAGCGGCCTTGAGCCTCGCGGCGATGCGGCGGGCGCCGTCGGCCTGCGCATCGGAGATCGGGATCACTCGCACCTGCTCCGGCGCGAGCCAGACCGGGAACGCGCCTGCGAAGTGCTCGATGAGGTTGCCGGTGAAGCGCTCGAGCGTCCCGTAGATCGCGCGGTGGATCATGACCGGCCGGTGCGGCCGGTTGTCGGGACCGGTGTACTCCAGCTCGAACCGCTCCGGCAGGTTGAAGTCGAGCTGGATCGTGGGCCCTTGCCACAGCCGGCCGATGGCGTCCTTGAACTTGATGTCGATCTTGGGGCCGTAGAACGCGCCGCCGCCGGCGTCGACCTGGAACGGGATCTGCTTCCGCTGGAGCGCCCGCTGGAGGATCGCCTCCGCCTGATCCCACACCTCGTCGCCGCCCAGCCGCTCGGGTGGCCGCGTGCTCACCTCGAAATCGAGCTCGAAGCCGAACGTCCGGCGCACCAGGCGGTCCACTTGATCGAGACACAGGAAGATCTCGTCCTCGACCTGGTCCATGGTACAGAAGATGTGGCCGTCGTCCATGCACAGGCCGCGGACACGGAGCAGTCCATGCAGCGTCCCGGATTTCTCGTTCCGATACACGTTGGCCACTTCGCTGAGCCGGATCGGAAGATCCCGATAGCTGCGCTGCTGGCTCCGATAAATCAGGGCGTGCATCGGGCAGTTCATCGGCTTCACGCGATAGTGCACGTCCTCGGACTCGCCCGCGCCGGCCGCCATCGCGGGATACTGGTTCGCGGCGTAGAGCGGGAGGTGGCCGGAGATCTTGAACAACTCTTCGCGAGTCACGTTCGGGGTGTAGACCAGGTCGTACCCACTCGCGACGTTGTCGTCCTCGACGGCGCGGGACAGCAGCCACTTGAGCATCGCCCCCTTAGGGTGCCAGAGCACCAGCCCGGGACCGACGATGTCGCTGATGGAGAACAGATCGAGCTCCTTGCCGATGACCCGATGATCCCGCTTCCGCGCCTCCTCCAATCGATGGAGGTAGGCGTCGAGGTCCTCCTTCTTGAACCACGCGGTGCCGTAGATTCGCTGCAGCATCTGACGCCGCTCGTCGCCGCGCCAATACGCCCCCGCGGCGTGGAGCAGTTTGAAGTGCTTGAGCCGCCCGGTGCTCGGGATATGCGGTCCCCGGCACAGGTCGATGAATGGCCCATCGGTGTAGATGGTGATGGTCTCGTCGTCGCCCAGGTCGGCGATGCGCTCGAGCTTCAGCGGATCGTCCTTGAACCGCCGATTGGCCTCCTCCCGGCTCACCACCTCTCGCACGAAGGGGAAGTCGCGCCTGACCACCTCACCCATCTGCTTCTCGATCCGCTCGAGGTCCTCGGGCGTGAACGGCCGGGGCACCGCGAAGTCGTAGTAGAAGCCGTCCTCGATCGGCGGGCCGAATCCGATCCCCGCACCCGGGAACAGCTCGCGAACCGCGGTGGCAAGAATGTGGGCCGAGGAATGGCGCAACACGTCAAGCGCGGCAGCGTCGCGGTCGGTGAGGATCGCGACCTGCGCGTCGTCCTCGATCGGGCGATCGAGGTCCCAGACCGCGCCGTTCACGCGCGCCGCGAGCGCCGCCCGAGCCAGGCCGGCCCCGATTGACTCGGCGATCTGTCGCGCAGTCGCGCCACGGTTCACCTCGCGCACGGAGCCGTCAGGGAGGGTAATCCGGATCGCGCCGACCATCGTGCTCACGGCGCCGCCTCCAGCGCCGCGGGGCGCGCAACCGGCTCGACGTCGAGGCCGAACCCGAGATACAACCCGATCCCGACCAGGATGGCAGCGCCCACAATCAGCCAGCGCGCCAGCTCGGCCGACGTCACGTGCTCACGCTCCTCCGCCATGTCGTAACCTGAGTGTGGAAGTGCAGGTGCGTTCGGAAGATGAAGCGTGTTAACTTAACCTTTCGAACCCGCTTTTTGAACGAGGATCTCGCGTGCGCTTACGAACCCGGCTCTCCGGATTTCAGATCGTCCTCTGGGGCACCGTCGGCATTGCCGGCGGGCTGGTGGCCGGCTTCGTCCTCGCCGAATGGCTGGGGGACGTGAACGCGGCCAGGCTCCGCCGGGCTACACGCCGGATGCGGGGGACGCCGCCACCGCCGCTCCTCAGCGCAGCCGGCGCTGCTCGAGCCACCGCAGCCGCGATTGCCGCGGACCCGGAGCTTCGCGACCTCGGCCTCCAGGTGACGCTCGTATCCAAGGGCACCGTCGAGCTGCACGGCTGGGTGCGGACCCGCGGGATCCGCGCCCGCGCGGGGCGGGTGGCGGCGGCCGTGTCCGGCGTCGAGACCGTAATCAACAGCATTCTGGTGCGGGGTGAGGACGACCGGACCCACTCACCCGACTTTCTGGCCACCGACCAGAGCGCATGAGCGAGCCGCTGGCGCCGCAGTACAATCCCCAGGCAATCGAGTCGGAGCTGTACCGCTTCTGGAAGCAACGGGGGCTGTTCGGCCCGTCCGACGCTCCGGCCGCTGCGCCGTACGTCATCATCATGCCCCCACCCAACGTGACCGCTGTGCTCCATATGGGTCACGGGCTCAACAACACGATTCAGGATGTGCTGGTGCGGTTCGAGCGCATGCGCGGACGCGCCACGCTCTGGGTGCCGGGGACCGACCACGCGGGCATCGCGACCCAGAACGTGGTCGAACGACTCCTTGCGAAGGAGGGGCGGACCCGCTTCGACCTGGGCCGGGAGCCGTTCATCGAACGGGTGTGGGAGTACGTGCACGAAACCGGGCCCGTCATCCTGCGTCAGCTTGAGGCGCTGGGCTGCTCGGCCGACTGGTCGCGCACCTACTTCACGTTCAATGACGCCCTCTCCCGGGCGGTGCGCGAGGCCTTCGTCACGCTGTACGAGAAGGGGCTGATCTACCGCGGCCACTACATCATCAACTGGTGCCCGCGCTGCCTCACGGCGCTCTCCAATGAGGAGGCGGAAAAGGAGGAGGAGGACGGTCGCATCTGGCGCCTCCACTACCCCCTCGCCGACGGCAGCGGGCACGTCACCGTCGCCACCACCCGCCCGGAAACCATGCTGGGCGACAGCGGCGTGGCGGTTCACCCCGACGACCAGCGCTACCAGCGGCTGATCGGGCAGGTGGTCCGCCTGCCGCTGACTGACCGGTTGATCCCTATCGTGGCCGACGAAGCGGTCGATCCCGCGTTCGGCACCGGCGCGGTGAAGGTGACCCCGGCGCACGACCTGCTGGACTTCGAGATCGGCAAACGGCACGGACTCGCCAGCATCGACGTGATGACGCCGGAAGCGCGCATGAGTCTGGCCGCGCCCGAACGCTTCCACGGTCTCGACCGGTACGACGCGCGCCGCCGAGTGGTGGAGGAGTTCGAACGGCTGGGCTTGCTCGAGGGCGTCGATCAGCATCGCCATGCGGTGGGACACTGCTACCGTTGTGATACGGTGATCGAACCTCGGCTCTCCGAGCAGTGGTTCGTGAAGATGGCACCACTCGCGAAGCCCGCGCTGGACGCCTACCGCGACGGACGGCTGCGCTTCGTGCCCGAGCGACGGGGCGACGAATACGCCCGCTGGATGGAGAACATCCGCGACTGGTGCATCTCCCGCCAGCTCTGGTGGGGACACCGTATTCCGGTGTGGTACTGCCAGGCGGAACGCTGTGGCAAGATGATCGCCAGCCGCACCGACATCGATCGGTGTCCCGACTGCGGCGGTCCGGTGCGGCAGGACGAGGACGTGCTGGACACCTGGTTCTCGTCGCAGCTGGTGCCCCTCTCCAGCCTCGGCTGGCCGGACCTGACGCCGGACCTCGACCGTTTTTATCCCGGGCACACGATGGTGACGGCACCCGAAATCCTGTTCTTCTGGGTGGCGCGGATGGTGATGGCCGGGTTGGAATTCCGCGGGAACGTCCCGTTCTCCACTGTGTATCTCCACGGTACGGTGCGGGACACTCAGCATCGCAAGATGTCCAAGTCGCTCGGCAACGGGATCGACCCGCTCGACGTGATCGGGCTCTATGGTGCTGATGCGCTGCGCTACACCCTAGTAGCCGGGAGCGCGGTCGGCACCGACGTCATCCTCGATCCCGACGACATCGAGACCTCGTTCGCGCCGGGGCGCAACTTCGCCAACAAGCTCTGGAACGCCGGGCGCTTCATCCTGTCGAACCTGCAGGGACCGGTGCGGCCGCTGGCCGGGACTCGCAACGCCGTGCGGTCGAGCGAGCTCGCGCTGGCCGATCGCTGGATCATCGCGCGGTGCGACGCTACCATCGCCGAGGTGACCGAGGCGCTCGAGCGCTTCCGGCTGAACGAGGCCGCGGCGGCCGCGTACCGGTTCGTATGGAGCGATCTCGCCGATTGGTACATCGAGCAGATCAAGCCGCGCCTCATCGGGGAGCAGCCGGGCGGCGACGTGGCCCGCGCCGTCGCGGCGCAGACGTTCGACGTAGCGCTCCGTCTCCTGCACCCGGTGATGCCATTCGTGACGGAGACCCTGTGGCAGCGCCTGCCGGGCCGCCCCGCCGGGGCGTGCATCTCGGTGGCGCCGTGGCCGAGTGTTGACCGACGGGCGGCAAATCCGTCGGCTGTGGAGCAGTTCGACGCCCTTCAGGAGCTGGTGTCGGCCGTCCGGGCGCTGCGGGGTGAGTACGGGGTCCAACCCGGAAAAGGTGTCGAAGTGTGGGTCACGGCCCGTGGCCCATCGGACGTCTTCGATGCGGAGCGCGACACCGTGCAGCGCCTGGCCAAGATCAGCGACCTGCGTTTCGATCAGGCGACCCGCTCGCGGGTCGGAGCCCACGCCGTGCTCCGGGACGGGACCGGTGTCTTCATGCCGGCCGAAGGAGTCTTCGACGTCGGGCGTGAGGCCGAGCGGCTGCGGAAGGAGGG
>DASSUE010000418.1:0-10793 GCA_035707305.1 Gemmatimonadales bacterium | reverse complement strand
GCCGTGGCAGGTCTGGCACGCGTTGGGGCCCAGGGCCTTGATGTGCCGGTTGTGCGGGAAGTGAGCGTGGCGAGCGATGTAGTGGACTCGGGTCCACTCGATGGGCTTCTTCTGGGTCCACGCGTCGCGGACCTTCTTGATCTCGACTTTACTGGCGCTGTCGCCGCCGGCGATGACCGTGTGACACCCCATGCAGGTCTGCATCGACGGGATGCCGGGTTCGCTCGATACCGCCACCGAATAGTGACAGTACTGACATTGAATCTTGAATTGCCCGGCGTGGATGTCGTGCCGGAAGAACACCGGTTGGCGCGGCCCGGGCAGGTCGGCGGTGTCGCCGGCGGCGAGCACTGGCGCCTTGAGCGAATCCGCCACCCCGGCCGGCGCCTGCGCACCGGACGGCCGGGAGCCGAGCGCCAACGCGGTGATACCAGCCGCGGCCACGCCTGCCCCGATGAGTGCCAGCGTCCGCATTGACCTCACCATCTCTACGTAGGAGCCCGTTCGCCTGATCGGCGACCGGAACGGCAGGGATTGCTGCCGGAATGCCGACGCATCACTACGCCGACGGGCGGGAAGTATAGCGTTTCCTTGGGCGGTCCCACAACCACGTGCCGGGGCATCCGGTTCGCGTTACGAGGCGGCGCTGCGGCGCACCGGGGAGCGCGACCCGACCCATTCGGCTTTGCGACGCGCGAGAGTCAGGAACGCGTCCACGTGACGCCGATCGGGCAGCGAGATCCAGCACCATTTGAGCGGGCCCGTGCGCTGCGCGTCGCGCAGCGCCTGGCGGATGGGCTCGGCCAGCCGCGCGATCGCGAGCACTTTGGCCTCTTCATCGTCGGTCAAGGTGAACGTGGCGCTCGCGAGCGGCGGAATCGGGTGGACCCAGCAGACCTTGCGCGACCCGACGGCATATTCCCAGGCCCACCCCCAGGGGGTTCCCATAAAGCGGACCTGCTCGTTCACGCCCGGGAGGTCGCGGAGTGCGGTGCGGACCCGGCGAAAACGCTCCGCCTGCTGCGCCGGGAGGTCGGCGTAGGGCGCGGTCGGCTCGGGGGTGAGATCTGGATTCCGGTACGGATTCGCGGACCAATAGGCGGAAGAACGGGCCATGCCGGGCTACCTCGCCCCGCCGTGCAGCGACGCGGCGGCCGCGCGTTCCCGCTCGAGGTACCGCACGATCTCGATGCCCATCGCGCGGATGAGCGAGGCCTCACGGCCGTCGAGCTCGGCCCGGAACATCACTTCGCGAAGCGACCGCATCACGTGCTCCGGGTGGCGGGTCTTGAAGAAATCGATGGCGGCAAGTGCCCGTTCCCAGTCGGCGAACAGCTGCTCCAGCTGCTCATGCGTGGCCGGACCGGCCTGGCGGCGCGGCGGCTTGAGGGGGAAATCATCTCCGCCCCGCGCCAGCCAGCTCTCGTACGCCATGATGCCGACCGCCTGCGCGAGATTGAGCGACGGGTGCCCCGGGTGGGTCGAGATGGTGACGAGCCCGTGGCAGGCGTCGAGCTCCTCATTGGTGAGCCCGCTGTCCTCCCGCCCCGCCACGACGGCCACCCGGCCTTCGCTCGAGCGCTGCACCAGCGCGCGGGCTGCGTCGCGGGGGCGGAGCACGGTTCGCTTGGCCGCCCGCTCCCGCCCGGTGAGCACCACACTGAACACGCAATCCGCGAGCGCTTCCGCGAGGGTATCCACGATCTCGATCCGCTCGACCACGTCGGCGGTGTTGTGCGCGATGCCTTCGATCCGGTATCGGTCGAGCGCTATCTCCGGCTTGACCAGCCGGATCGTGGCGAGGCCGAAGTTCTTCACCAGTCGGACGGTGCTCGCGAGGTTGACGAGGTCCTGCGGCGCCACGAGAACCAGGATTGGGGGATGGCCGGATGGCCGGATGGCCGGCTGGCGGTCCATCACACTTCTCCCAAGAAACTCGTATCGTGCCGTTTCCCCTTCAGCGCCGCGGCGAATCCCGCCTTCTCGACCGCCTTGATGTACGCCTCCTTGGGCTCGACGACCTTGGCGTCCACCAGCTCCATGAGCGCGTCGTTCAGGGTCACCATCCCCGCCTTGCGGTTCGTCTGCATGATCGACGGGATCTGAAACGTCTTGCCCTCGCGAATCAGGTTCGAGATGGCCGGGATCGAGATGAGGATCTCGCGGGCGGCCGCGCGGCCGCCCGCGATCTTGCGGCAAAGCGTCTGCGAGATGACGCCGCGAAGCGATTCCGAGAGCATCACCCGAATCTGTGACTGCCGGTCGGCCGGGAACTGGTCGATGATGCGGTCGATGGTGGAGGCGGCGGTGCTGGTATGCAGGGTGCCAAAGACCAGATGGCCGGTCTCCGCGGTCTCGATGGCGATCGACACGGTCTCCAGGTCGCGCATCTCGCCCACCAGGACGATGTCGGGATCCTCCCGAAGCGCGGCCCGGAGGGCCGTCTTGAACCCGCGGGTGTGCAGGCCGACCTGTCGCTGAGTGACCAGGCACTTCTTGCTCTGGTGCACGAACTCGATCGGATCTTCGATCGTGATGATGTGGTCGGCGCGGGTCCGGTTGATCAGATCGACCAGCGCGGCCAGCGTGGTCGACTTGCCCGACCCGGTGGGCCCGGTGACCAGGACCAACCCCTTCGAGAGGTAACAGAGGTTCTGCACCTCGCGCGACAACCCCATCTCGTCGACGGTCATCACCCGGCTCGGGATGACCCGGAACACGCCCAGCGGGCCCCCGCGGTCGCGCGCGGCGTTGCAGCGGAACCGGGCCACGCCTTCGATCTCATAGGCCCAATCGGTGTCCCCGCTGTCGCGGAACTCACCCAGCTCCTTGCCCTCCATGATGCTCACGAGCATGGGCTCGAGCCGATCGGCCGTGAGTGGGTCGCCGGGTTCGCGCACCAGCTCGCCGTGGAGGCGCAACAGCGGTGGCTCGCCGGTCCGGAGGTGCAGATCGGACGCGCCGGTCTCAACCAGGCGGCGCAGGAGCTGCTCCATCGCGGCGCGGTCGGCTGGGGACGGCTGCGGGCGTGCGGGGGCGGCGCCCGACGCTGCCCCCCCGGCCGGGACGGCCGTGGAACCATCCACCCGCCGCAGCGTGGCGGCATCGGTTCCCGCCATGTCGACCTGAACGCCGCCGCCGGCGGTGCGGTAGTCGAAGCGTACCGCCGCGGTTCCCACCCGTCCCGACTGATCCGGGGGCGCGATCTCCCGCACCAGCGACACGATCTGGGCGTCGGTCAACGATTCTTTCGTCACCGGCCGCACCGCACCGTCGCGGACGATGCTGGCTGGCTGCCCGGCGGCCAACTGAAGGGTGTCGGCGCGCTGCTCGTGCAGCACCTGGATCAGGCGATCGAGTCGGGCCACGGAACCTCTGGCTAGTCGAGCGGGCGGATGAGCCGCACCAGCGATTTGTTGACGAAGTGGGTGACGTCGCCCGACCAGAGTCCGAAGAACTGGCCGGGGGCGTTGACGAAATCGAGCGTACGGGTCCGTCCGGGCGGCAGCTCCAGGACCGACTGCCCCCGGAGCTCGACGCCGCTCACCATCACCACGTCGATCGGCACGAAACGCGCCGCCGACAGCCGCTCGGGATCGGTCGGGACCGAGCCTTGGCGGCAGCTCACCACCTCCGCCTGCGCCTTGGCGATCAGCACCGGACCGCCCTGGGCGCCGGTGAGTGCGAAGAACGCGTCGGGACGGTTCAGCATTTCGAGCGGTGTTTCCGGACCGGGGGGATAGTTGACGCGGGAGAGCAGGTGGAGATGCCCGTCGAGGGCGCTTCCGTCATGAAAGACGACCCGCACCTCCTCCTGATAGATCGATCCCCAGGAATCGGTCATGAAAGCGGAAGGCGCAGCGCCATAGACAGACGGAAACTCGCTGGAGCGGCCGCGGCGCGGCAAGGCCTTCAGCCGCGGATCTCGACGCCGGCGTCGCGCTCCACCATGCGGACCGCCTCCAGGTAGTCCGCCTGCTCGCCCAGCGCGGCCCGCGCCTCGCGGAACAGCTCGCGGGTACGGCGCAGCAGCGCTCCGTCGACGCCCGACTCGTCGAGCAAGTCCAGCGCGATTCCGACATCCTTCTCCAGCAAGGCGAGCCGAAACGTCGGAGGAAACGTGCCGGTGAGCACCCGTTCCGGCACCAGCGATTCGCTCACAAACGACCGGCCGCTTGACGCGTTCAAGACCTCGAGCGCCCGCCGCACCGGGACGCCGGCCTTCGCCAGCGCGGCGAACCCCTCGGCGAACGCGCGGATGTTAACCGCCAGAAGCGCGTTGTTCACCGCCTTCATCGCGTGCCCGGCGCCCACCGGCCCGAGGTGCTCGATCCGCCGGCCGAACGCACGCAGCACCGGCTCTGCCCTCGCGAACGTTGCGTCGTCCGCGCCGACCATCACGGTGAGAGTCGCGGCCTCCGCTCCGCTGGTGCCCCCGCTCACCGGCGCATCGGCGAAGGCGACGTCCCGCGGAGCGAGGCGTGCGGCGATGCGTCGAGACGTGGCTGGGTCGCCCGAGGTGCAGTCGAGAAAGAGCGCGCCGCGGGACACCCCGGCCTCGAGCCCGGTGTTGCCGTCGAGCAGCCGCTCGACCTCGGCCGACGTGGGTAGACAGGTGATCAGGACCTCGGCGCCAGCCACCGCATCCGCCGGCGTCGGCGCGGCCCGAGCGCCATGCTGGGCGGCAAAGGCGTCGGCGCGCGCCCGGGTCCGGTTCCATACGGCGAGGTCGTGATGCTTCGCGACGTGCACCGCCATGGGCCAGCCGATGGCGCCCAGGCCGACAAACGCCGCCTTCACGTCGCGTCGGCTTCGCCGTCCTCGCCGCCGCCCTGTCGCTGGCCCAGCTCGCGGTCGAGCATGAGCAGGCCGGGACGATCGTCACCCACCATCTTGAGCTGTTCCACGATGAGCGCGCCCTGCTTCTCTTCTTCGACCTGTTCCTTCACGAACCAGTCCAGAAAGACCGAACTGGCGAAATCCTTCTCCTGCACCGCCTGGGCGTAGATGTTGTGAATCGACGCGGTCACCGCCATCTCGTGCTTGAGGGCCTGCTCGAAGACATCCAGTGGCGAGGCGAACTCCACCGGCGGCTGCGAGATCGGGCGGAGCTTGACCCGCCCGTTCCGGTCGAGCAGGTGATCGAAGATCTTCATCGCGTGGATCGCCTCCTCACGCGCCTGCACCCGCATCCATGCCGCCATTCCCGGCAGATTGCGGTCGTCGAACCAGGCGGCCATCGAGAGGTAGATGTAGGAAGAAAAGAATTCGTTCTTGATCTGGTCGTTGAGGGCGTCCTGCATGGCCGGTGTCAGCATTGCCGCAGCTCTCCTCTGGCGATGGGCGTGGTCTGCGGCAAGATACTAACGGCAGCCCACAAGTGACGAGAGACAAGTGACGAGAGACAAGTGATCGAGCCGGACCCGCACAGCTTGACAGCGCCTCTCCGATCCTCGACACTCGAACCGCATGCCTCGTCACTGGTCCCTTGTCTCTTGTCTCCGCTCTTTCCCCCAGCTCGTCCTGGCGGCGCTCGGCGCATGCCTCGTGCTGTTCATCGTCGGGCCGCTGCTTCGGATGCTGTTCTTCGCGACCCCGGCGAGCCTGGGCGCCGCCATCGGCGACGCCGAGGTGCAGGCCGCCATCACGCTCACCGTCGTCACGGCGACTGCGGCCACCGCCCTCGGCGCAGCCCTCGGCGTGCCGCTGGCGCTGCTGCTCGCGCGGAAGACGTTTCCCGGCCGGCGGGTGGTGCAGGCGCTGATGGAGCTGCCGGTCGTCATCCCGCACCCTGTGGCCGGCATGGCGCTGCTTCTCTTTCTCGGGCGGAGATCGGCCGTCGGAGGCGCGCTGGCGGATCTGGGCCTCGAAGTCGTGAGCCACGTGCCCGGCATCGTCGCGGCCATGGTGTTCGTCTCGGCGCCCATTCTGGTGAGCGGGGCACAGGAGGCATTCCGCGCCGTGGATCCCAAGCTGGAGCGCGTGGCGCGCACCCTGGGCGATTCACCGTGGCGCGCGTTCCGCCGCGTGACGCTGCCACTCGCCGGCCGCGGCATCCTCGCCGCCGCGATCCTGTCCTGGGCCCGGAGCGTCAGCGAGTTCGGCTCCATCGTCATCATCACCTACAACCCGAAGGTTGCCAGCGTCCTGATCTTCGACCGCTTCACCACCTTCGGCCTGGCCGCGGCGATCCCGGCGGCGGTGCTACTGCTGCTCGTGGCGCTCGGCGTGTTCGTCGTGGTCCGCCTGCTCCAGCCCGCCGCACGCGCGTGATCGAGCTCGACGGCCTGACGGTCCAGGTGGGCCGGTTCCACCTCCGCGAGGTGTCGCTCCGCGTGCCCACCGGCGGCTACGCACTCGTGATCGGACCCACCGGTTCCGGCAAGACGACGCTGCTCGAGGCGATCGCAGGTCACGTGAAAGTGCGCGCCGGCCGGGTGTTGCTGCACGGACAGGACGTGGCCACGACGCCTCCCGAGGAGCGGGGGCTCGGTTTCGTCTACCAGCAGTACCATCTCTTTCCTCATCTGTCGGTGCGCGACAACATCGCGTACGGGCTCGCGAACGGCCGTGCGGATCGGCCCGCGGAACGTGCGGCCCGGGCCGACGAGCTGGCCGACGCTCTCGGACTGACCCACCTTCTCGATCGAGGCATCCACGATCTGAGCGGCGGCGAGCAGCAGCGGGTCGCCCTCGCGCGGGCGCTCGCTCCGCGGCCGCGAATCCTCTTGCTGGACGAGCCGTTCGCCTCGGTGGATCCCACAACCCGGCATCTGCTCCGGCGAGAGGTCCGCCAGCTCCACGACAGTGAAGGGATCACCACCCTGCAGGTCACGCACGACTTCGACGAGGCGCTCAGGCTGGGCGACCTGGTCGCGGTGCTGGCCGACGGCCGCATCGCGCAGAGCGGCACGCCGGAGCAGGTATTCCGCTACCCGAACTCCGCGTTCGTGGCGCAGTTCGTGGGGACGGGGAATGTGCTGGGGGGAAGGATTGTGAGAACGGACGAGAACGGGCGAGAACGGGCGAGAACCGACGAGGTGCAATTCGCCGCGAGGTTTATCTGCGAGCCGCTGGAGCTGGACGTCGTGGCCGAGCGCGAGGGCCCGGCCCACGCGGTGATCCGTCCGGAGGACATCGTCGTGAGCCGCATGGAGCTGCCCAGCTCGGCCCGGAACCAAATGGCAGCCACGATCGTCCGGTTGGAGCGGGTCGGACCGGTGACCCAGGTTCACCTGGACGTCGGCCGTCCGCTGGTCGCGGCGGTGACCTCGGCGTCGGCCGATGAAATGCAGTTGGCGCCGGGGGCGAGCGTGACGATCGCATTCAAGGCGACCGCGATCCACCTGCTATGAGCCGCTCACCCGGCATCACGGCGTGCGTGTTCGATGCCTATGGGACACTGCTCGACCTCGAAAGCGCGGTCGAGCCCCACCGCGCGGCGTTGGGCGGCTCCGCGGCGGGCTTCCTCAAGCTGTGGCGCGGCAAGCAGCTCGAGTACACCTGGCTCCGGACTTTGATGGGGCGCTATGCCGATTTCGCTCAGGTCACCGCCGACGCCCTCGACTATGCCTGTGACTCGTTCGGCGTCCGCGATCCGGCACTTCGCGCCGGTCTTCTCGGGGGATTCGAGCGGCTCCAGGCATTCGGCGACGCTGGCGAGACTCTGGCCCGTCTCCGGACCGCCGGCATTCGGACCGCGGTGCTGTCGAACGGCACGCCAGCCATGCTGACGGCCGCATTCGAAGCGAGCGGGCTGGCGCCGCATCTCGACCGGGTGCTGTCGGTTGAGGCTGTGAGCAAGTACAAGCCGGCGGCGGAGGTGTATGCGCTGGCCGCCAGCGAGCTAGCCGCCGGAGCCGGCGAGCTCCTGTTCGTGAGCGCCAACGCTTGGGACATCTCGGGGGCCGCCTCCGCGGGGCTCGTCACCGCGTGGATCAACCGTGCCGCCGCACCCCGGGAGCGACTACCCTTCGGTGCGACCCACGTCGTCGGCTCGCTGAGCGAGATCCCGGCGCTGGCCGGGCGTTCATCCGGTTTCGCGGAGTAACCTCACATGTCGGAATACAAGGCCGTGGTGGAGTGGGAGCGGCGCGGGGCCGTCTTCACCGACCACCGATACAGCCGGGAGCACCGGTGGACCTTCGATGAGGGGATGAGCGTGCCGGCGTCGGCATCGCCCCACATCGTTCCGTTGCCTTACTCCACCGCGGCAGCGGTCGACCCGGAAGAAGCGTTCGTCGCCGCACTGGCGAGCTGCCACATGCTGTTCTTTCTCTCGCTCGCCGCGAAGCAGCGTTTCACGGTCGAGTCGTACCGCGACACCGCCACCGGCATGATGGGCAAGGATGGCGAGGGCAAGGAGGCGATGCTGGAGGTGACGTTCCGGCCGGAAGTGCGGTTCGGCGGCGACCGCTTGCCCACCGCAGCCGACATCGACGCCCTGCACCACGCCGCGCACGAGGAGTGTTTCCTCGCGCGGTCGGTCAAGACGACGGTGCGGTGCGAGCCCGCGCCCGCGTTACGGTGAGTGCGGGCGGCGTCCGCAGGGTCTGCAGCACCACGCAGTAACGCTCGGTGAGCTTGAGCAACGTATCGAGCTGTTCCTCGGTGGCCTCGGTCTCGAGCTCGAATCTGAGCCGGATGGTCTCGAATCCCACCCGCGCCTCCTTGGCCACGCCGAGGGTTCCCCGAAAATCGAGATCGCCCTCCGCGTGCACCGTCCCGGCTTCGACCGGCACACCGAGGGCGGTGGCTACCGCCCTGAGGGTGACGCCGGCGCACGCCACCAGAGCTTCCAGCAGCATGTCGCCGGAGCAGGCCTGGAGCCCGGTGCCGCCGGTAGCGGGGTGAAGTCCGGCCTCGACCAGCGCGCGGCCGGTTTCGACCCGACAGGCGATTCCCTCTCCCAACGCGCCGGCAGCGCGGAGGGTCACGACCGCTGAGCCGGGGTCGTCGCGGTAGCGCTGCTTGAGCGGTGCCTGCAGCGCGCGAAGCGCATCGGTATCCATCCGCTAAGATTAACCACCGTGATCCGGCGAACGATCGTTCCGTTGCTCTTCGCGGCCGCGTGCATGCCCCGCGTCCCCTCGGCCGGACCCACGCCCACGACGCTGGCGGTGGCCGAGTCCCTCTACGCCGATCTGCGTGCGATACGCGACCGCATCGACGTCGTGACCGCGGCCGGCGGCCGAACTGCGCCCGACGGCACGCCGCTCGCCGCGCTGGCCGATCGCTACCGAAAGCTCCGGCCGCAGGTCGTCCGGCAGATCGACGCCGTCCCCGCCTACCGGTTGTCCACGGTGGACCTTCGCGCCATCGGCGTGATGCGCACAGCACTGGAAGGCGAAGACCTGGGCGAGCTCACCCTCCCGGCCGCATCGAGCGGCTCGGCGGAAAGATCCGCGCCCGAGTGCGACTACGACGCCCGGGCGATCGGAGCGCTGCGCAACGGGCTCGATTCGCTCAAGCGCCGCGCCTATGCCTGCTACGGCTGGGCGCAGCACCACGTGCAGGTGGGGGCCGAGCAGATGGATCGTCTCTCGGTGCTTGGCCTCCTGGCGCGGACCGACGACCGCGAAGAACGCCGGCGACTGTTCCTGGCGCTCGACCCGGTATGGCGGAGCATGAACCGCGATGGGGAGCCGGATAGCCCGTTCCGCCAGATCGTCGCGCTCACGGCGCGCCGGCCCGGCTCCACTCCGGCGGCGGTGCGCGCCCGCGCGCTCGGCCTCGAGCCGGACACGCTGGAGCGCTGGCTCGTCGCCATCCTGGAAGCCTGGCGCGCCGGTGCGCCCGACAGCGTGATCGAGCCGTGGGATTGGCACTATCGCGGCGGCGCCGCGAGCCGCCGGCTGAGCCCAGGCATCCCGGCCGCGCGGCTCATCCAGCTCAACGCGGACGTGTTCCGTTCCCTCGGCGCCGACCCCGATTCGCTCAACATCCGCTACGACCTCGCACCTCGCGAGGGAAAGACGCCGGTCGCCTTCACCACTTTCGGGACCCGTGCCCGGGAGGCGAACGGTCGCTGGCAGCCCGCGGAGCCGTGGGTGTTCGCGACCTATCGCGCCGGCGGACTCGACAACCTGAACGAGCTGCTGCACGAAACCGGACACGCGGTGCACATCGCCGCCGTCCGCACCCGTCCGGCGTTTGCCGACTGGCCGGACAGCGATCCTTTCACCGAAGGGTTGGCCGACGTGATCGCGCTGGACGTCTACGAGCCGGCCTGGCAGCAGCACTGGCTGGGCGACTCCGTCCCCACCCGTGACGCGCTCCGGGCGCGGTATGCGGGCATCGTGCTCGATGTGGCGTGGGCCCTGTTCGAGATCCGGATGCAGCGCGACCCCGCCGCCGATCCGAACCTGCTCTGGTCGTCGATCACCCACGAGTATCTCCGGATCCGCCCGCATCAGGAGCTTTCCTGGTGGGCGATGCGGGGGCAGCTCATTCATCAGCCGGGCTACATGCTGAACTATGCGGCGGGCGCGATCATCATCGCGGCCATCCGCGAGCGGATTCGCGAGGCCCACGGCCCGTTCGTGGCCGGGGATCCGACTTGGTACGCATGGGTGGCACCCCGGCTCTTCCGCTACGGGCTGGAGCGCCCTTCCCGCGAGGTGATCGAGGAATTCCTCGGTGGTACGGTCGCGCCCGACGCCATTCTTCGCGACATGGCGCGGCTCCGGAGCTGACATGGCGCCCCGCATCATCCACGTGGACCTGGACGCCTTCTTCGTCGAGGTGTGCCGGCAGAGGAACCCCGAGTTGCGCGACATCGAGTACCTCGTCGT